>CAJOFI010000036.1 GCA_905233595.1 uncultured Oscillospiraceae bacterium
ATACCAGGGTGTTAAACGACATCCGCGACCTCTTCGCCTCTACCAACGACGCGAAAGTGCGCGGCTACGGGCAGGGGCGCTTCTCCTTCAACGTCAAGGGCGGGCGCTGCGAGGCCTGCTCGGGCGATGGGCTTTTGAAGATCGAGATGCATTTTCTGCCCGACGTGTACGTGCCCTGCGACGTGTGCGGCGGCAAGCGCTACAACCGCGAGACGCTGGAGGTGCGCTACAAGAACAAGAACATCGCCGAGGTGCTGGATATGACCGTGGAGGAGGCCTGCGGCTTCTTCCGGAACCAGCAGAAGATCCTCGCGAAGATCCAGACGCTCTACGACGTGGGGCTGGGCTACGTGAAGCTCGGGCAATCGAGCACCACGCTCTCCGGCGGCGAGGCGCAGCGCGTCAAGCTCGCGACGGAGCTCAGTAAGCGCAGCACGGGCAGCACGGTCTACGTCCTCGACGAGCCGACCACCGGGCTGCACATCGCGGACGTGCACCGGCTCATTGATATTTTGAACCGCCTCACCGACGCGGGCAACACCGTCGTGGTCATCGAGCACAACCTCGACGTCATCAAGGTCGCCGACCACATCATCGACCTCGGCCCCGAGGGCGGCGACGGCGGGGGCGAGCTGGTCTTCACCGGCACGCCCGAGGACTGCGCGAAATGCGAGAGAAGCTTCACCGGGCAGTTCTTAAAGCCGATGCTGTCAAGGTAAAAAACTGTGCGCCTGCAAAGTTATTAAAAAACGTCGCGAAGCGACACCATAATTATTCACTATTCACGATTCGCTATTCACTACTCCACGGTAAAGGGGAGAACGCGATGGATCAGGACAGCATGACCGAGCTCAACGGCACGGTCGAATCTGTCATCTATAAGAACGAGGAAAACGGCTACACGGTGCTGCGCCTGCGCAATGAAAACGGTGAGCGCGTGACCGTGGTGGGCATTTTCCCCTATGCCGCGCAGGGCGAGACCATGCTGCTCACCGGCGCGTGGATGAACCACGCGGTACACGGGCGGCAGTTCAAGGCGGAGTTTGCCCAGCGCCTCATGCCGACGGAGGCCTCCGCCATCTATGAGTATCTGGCGGGCGGCTCGGTCAAGGGCATCGGCCCCGCGACGGCCTCTCTGATCGTGAACCGCTTCGGCGCAAAGAGCCTCGACGTGATCGAGCGCGAGCCGGAGAAGCTCGCGCAGATCAAGGGTCTGAGCCTTGCCAAGGCAAAGCAGATCTCCAAGAGCTTTAACCAACAGGCGGGCGTGCGGCGGCTGATGGAGTTTGTGTGCTCCTTCGGGCTGCGCCCGGTGCTCGCCATGCGGATGTATAAATATTACGGGGACGAGGCGCTCAAGCTCCTGCAGGAAAATCCCTACGTCCTCTCCACCATGCACATCGGCGGCAGCTTTTCGGAGGCGGACGCCCTCGCCATGGCCATGGGCATGGACGAGCACAGCCGCAGCCGCGTCAACGCCGCCGTGATCTTCGAGCTCAACCACAACACCGGCAACGGGCACGTCTTCATCCCGCGCGACAAGCTCTCCGCCGCGACGGCGCAGCTCATCGGCGTCACGCCGCGGGAGGCGGACGAGAGCATCGAAGAGCTCAAGGAGGCGGGGCTCATCGTGCAGGACGAGATCGCGAAGCTCTCCGCCTGTTATCTCCCGGAGCTGTACGAGGCTGAGACGGACGCCGCCGCGCGCATCGCGGCCATGGCTGCCCGGCGCTACCGCGAGGACGCAGACCCCGAGAGCCTGATCGCAAGGCTCGAAAAGCAGCAGCATATCCATTACGCCGAGCTCCAGCGCAGGACGCTGCAGATGGCGCTCGACCACCAGATCGTTGTCATCACCGGCGGCCCCGGCACCGGCAAAACGACCTCCATCCGCGCGATCCTCGCCCTGTTCGACGAGATCGGCATCCGCACGCTGCTCACCGCCCCGACCGGCCGCGCCGCCAAGCGCATGACGGAGCTGACGGGCAAGGAGGCCGCGACGGTGCACCGCCTGCTCGGCGCGAAGTTCGACGAGGACGGGGAGAAGGTCGTCTTCACCAAGGGGGAGAGCGAGCGGCTCGAGTGCGACGCGGTGATTTTGGACGAGTGCTCGATGGTGGACATCCTGCTGATGGACGCGCTTTTGAAGGCGATGCCGCCGGACGCGCGGCTCATCCTGGTGGGGGACGCCGACCAGCTCCCCTCCGTCGGCCCGGGCAACGTCTTTTCCGCCGTGATCCGCAGCGGCGTCGTGCCCACCGTGCGTTTGACGGAGATCTTCCGCCAGAACGAGGGCAGCCGCATCGTGCGAAACGCCCACCTTATCAACAAGGGCGAGCACCCGAATCTCTCCGAGAACGCGGGGGACTTCTTCCGCCTGAAGCGCCTCGAGGCAGGCAGCACCGTGGACACCGTCACGGAGCTCTGCGCCGTGCGTCTGCCCGGTAAAATGCACATCCCGCCTGAGGATATCCAGGTGCTCTCGCCCAGCAGAAAGGGCGAGACCGGCACTGTCGCGCTCAATAAGCGCCTGCAGGCGGCGCTCAACCCGCCCGCGCCGGAGAAGAAGGAAAAGCTCTTCGGGGACGCGGTCTTCCGCGTGGGCGACCGGGTCATGCAGATCCGCAACAACTACGACATGCTCTGGCGCAGCTCCGACGGCAGCCGCCACGGCACCGGCGTATACAACGGCGACATCGGGCGCATCGTCGCCATGGATATGGACAGCGAGACCCTGACCGTGGATTTCGACGGGCGGCTCTCGGAGTACGGCTTCGACTCCCTGCTCGAGCTGGAGCACGCCTGGGCGATGACCGTACATAAGGCGCAGGGCAGCGAGTACCGCGCGGTGATCCTCTGCCTGGGCGCAAGCTCCCAGATGCTCATGACGCGGGACGTGCTGTATACCGCCGTCACGCGCGCAAAAGAGCTTTTGATCCTCGTGGGGGACGACGCGGCGGCCTACCGCATGATCGACAACTTCCGCCAGTCCCGGCGCTTTTCGGCGCTGCGCCTGCGCCTTGGCGCCGCGCGCGGCGTATGAAGGCGCTGCTGGATGCCCTGCTTGCGCTGCTCTACCCGCCGCGCTGCTGCTTTTGCCACAATCTGATGCCGCGCGGCGTCAGCGTGTGTACGCATTGCCGCGAGACCCTGCCCTACACCAGGGGCGACGAGCAGCTTCGCAAGCTCCGGGGGATCGAGAAATGCGTCTCCCCGCTGCGCTACGAAAACAGCGTGCGGGACTCGCTTCTGCGCTATAAGTTTCACGCGCTGAGCGGTTACGCGAGAATTTATGGGGAATTTCTGGCAAAATGTATTGACGAAAACGGAATTTCCTGCGATAGTATCACATGGGTGCCGCTAAGCCGCGCGCGGCGCTGGAAGCGCGGCTACGACCAGGCGGAGCTGCTGGCAAGGGAGCTTGCGCGCAGATGCGGCATCCCCTGCGAGCGCCTTTTGAGAAAGCGCCGCAACAACCCCGCCCAGAGCGGTATGCGCAGCGATGAGGCGCGCAGGCGCAACGTAAAGGGCAAGTACCGCGCCGTCTCGCCGGAGGCGATTCGCGGAAAGCGCATCCTGCTGGTGGACGACATCGTGACCACCGGCGCCACGCTCTCGGAATGTGCCGGGGTGCTCAAGGCCGCGGGCGCGAAGGCGGTATGCGCCGTCACCGTGGCGCAGGCGCGAAAAGAGAAATAATGAGGTGAAGCATATGCCCAGTTTTCTGATCTTTGAGAAGGATATGGCCATCGACATGGGGACGTCTTCCACGCTGCTGTTCGAGCAGGGCAAGGGCGTCGTCGCGCGGGAGCCGACCGTCGTCGCGGTGGACAAGATGACCGGCAGGATCCTGAAGGTGGGGACGGACGCGCAGAAGATGCTCGGGCGCACGCCCGCGAACATCGTCGCCATCCACCCGATCGCAAACGGCGTCATTTCCGACTATGAGCTGGCCGCGCAGATGCAGCGCGAGCTTGTCAGCCGCGTCACGTCCCTGAGCCTCTTCAAGCCCCGGGTGCTGGCCTGTGTGCCGAGCAGCATCACCGGCGTGGAGGAGCGCGCGGTCATCGACGCCGCCATCGAGGCCGGTGCCCGCAAGGTCTACCTGCTGGAGACCGCTGTCGCCACCGCGATGGGCGCGGGGGTGGACATCTCCCGCCCCGAGGGGCACCTCGTCATCGACATCGGCGGCGGCACCACCGAGATCGCGATCATCTCCTCCGGCGGCGTGGTCGAGTGCGAGTCGATCAAGGTCGCGGGCGCGAGCTTTGACGACGCGATCGTCAAATACATCCGCCGCAAGCACAATATGCTCATCGGCATGACCGCCGCCGAGGAGATCAAGCGCAGCATCGGCTGCGTTCTCCAGCGCCCGGACATGGGCGTGGAGGAGGTGCACGGCCGCAGCATCGGCACCGGCCTGCCCAAGACCGTCACCGTGAGCGCGAACGAGACCATCGAGGCCTTTGTGGAGCCGATGAACCGCATCCTTGAGGCCATCCATGACGTGCTCGAGCGCACGCCGCCCGAGCTTGTGGGCGACCTGGAGCGCAACGGCATCATCATGTCCGGCGGCGGCAGCCTCATCTACGGCATCGACCGCCTGATCGAGCGCAGCACCAACATCCGCACCATGGTGGTGGACGACGCCATCTCCTGCGCGGCCTACGGCGCGGGGAAGATGCTCAAGCACCTCGATGAGATGCAGGACGGCATGATGAATTTCTACCGCCGCCGCCAGTTAAAGGGGTAAGAGATGAACGTGGACAAGCTGAAACAGATCGCAAGCCTGCTGCGCGAGCCGGAGAAGGAGCCGCACTGCTCGGCCGTCGTCGTGGCGGCGGGAAGCTCCCAGCGCATGGGCAGCGACAAGCTCACCGCAGAGCTCGGCGGAGTGCCGGTGCTCGCGCGCACGCTCAGGGTTTTCGAGGAATGCCGACTCGTGGATGAGATCGTCGTCGTCACCCGCGCCGACCGCCTCGAGGAGATCGCGGCGCTCTGCCGGGAGTACGGCATCGGCAAGGCCGCCAAGGTGCTTGCGGGCGGCAAGACGCGCGTGGAGTCCGCCCTCGTGGGCGTGAGCGAGGTGCAGCCGCGCTGCGCGCTCATCGCCATTCACGACGGGGCAAGGCCGCTTGTGAGCACCGCGCTCATCGAGCGCACGGTGCTCGCCGCGAAGGAGCACTACGCCGCGGTTCCCGTGATCGCAAGCACGGACACGCTCAAGACCGTGGACGCAAAGGGCTATGTCGCGGGCTCTGTGGATCGCGCAAGCACCTTCCGGGTGCAGACGCCGCAGGTCTTCAAGGCGGACTTCATCAAGGGCGCGCTCACCCGTGCCATGGAGAAGAATCTCCCTCTGACGGACGACTGCTCCGCCATGGAGATGATGGGCGTGAAGACCATGACCGTGCCGGGGGAGGAGGACAACATCAAGCTCACCACCCCGCGCGACATGCTGATCGCCGAGGCGATTCTGAAAGCGAGAGAAGGGAACTGATATGCGGATCGGACACGGCTACGACGTGCATAAGCTCGTCGAGGGGCGCAGGCTCATTCTCGGCGGGGTGGAGATCCCCTGGGAAAAGGGGCTGCTGGGGCATTCGGACGCGGACGTGCTGACCCACGCGCTGATGGACGCGCTGCTCGGCGCGGCGGCGCTGGGGGACATCGGGCACCTCTTCCCCGACAACGACCCGCGCTACGAGGGCGCGGACAGCATAAAGCTGCTCGAGCGCGTGACGGCGGTGCTCGCGGAGGCGGGCTACCGCGTCGGCAACGTGGACGTGACGGTGATCGCCCAGCGCCCGAAGCTCGCCCCGCACATCGCGCAGATGCGCGAGCGGCTCGCGCGGGCCATGGGCGTGGACGCAGGCCGCGTCAGCGTCAAGGCCACGACCGAGGAGGGGCTGGGCTTCACCGGCGAGGGCCTCGGCATCGCCGCCCACGCCGTCGCGCTGATCGAGGACGCTCGGTGACCAGTGGCCAGTGGCCAGTAGCCAGCGGCCAGTGAGTTTTTGAGCAACAAGCGGTCGGCAGTCATTTCATTACGTTGAGTTGGCAAAGACATATTGCGCGCATAGGATGGACTGAATCCGTGCAGACAGGGATGTGAGATGGATTTCACATCCCTTTTTTGGAATCCGAAACGGATCGAAGGAGCATGGCTATGACGCAATATCTGATTACCTTTCGCACGCTGACGCAGGCACAGCGGGCGCTGCGCGTGCTGGAGCGGGCGGGCTACACGGTCACTCTGCGCAGAGCGCCGGCGAAGCTCAGCGCGAGCGGCTGCGGCTACGCCGTGGCGCTGAGAAAACAGGCCAACCAGGCCGCGCAGCTTCTCAAGGAGCGCGGCCTCTGGACGGGGAAGCTCTTCCG
>CAJOFI010000037.1 GCA_905233595.1 uncultured Oscillospiraceae bacterium
CTGGGTGCAGGCTTCGGTGGTGATGGTGAAGCCCTGGGGGACGGGCAGACCGATGTTGCTCATCTCGGCCAGGTTCGCGCCCTTGCCGCCGAGCAGCTCACGCATGGAAGCGTTGCCTTCGGAAAACAGGTAAACATACTTTTTGCTCATTGTTTTCGTCCTTTCTCGTATGTCAAAAAATATCTTTTTTGCCACTCATTAGTTTACTACATTTCCGTGAAAATAATCAATGCATTTTCCTTACAAATCCGAGCAGCTCAAGCTGTGTATTTCGTCAGTTATTTTTGCAAAACCACCAAGGTCAAGCGCCTCTCCCCGGATTTTTGGGTCAAATCCACAAGATTTCAGTACCATTTCCGCCCGCGCCTTCTCGAGCCCAAGCCCCGCGCTGAGGGCGTTGACAAGGGTCTTGCGCCGCTGGTTGAAGGCCGCGCGGACGACCTTGAAGAGAAGCGCCTCGTCCGACACCGGGACGGGCGGCTTTTCCCTGCGCGTCAGACGGATGACCGAGGAGGTGACCTTCGGCTGCGGCACGAAGCAGCCCGGCGGCACGTCAAAGAGGATCTCCGTCTCGCAGTACCACTGCACGAAGAGCGTGAACGCGCCGTAGTCGGCGGTGTTCGCCTCGGCGCAGATGCGGCGCGCCACCTCGCGCTGGATCATCACCGTGATGCGTTCAAAGCAGCCGGACTCGATGAGCGCCGTGAGCACCGGGCTCGTCACGTTATAGGGCAGGTTTGCGCAGACCACCGGCGTAAGCCCCGGGAAGCACTCCGCGACCAGCGCCGGGAGATCCTGCTTCAAAACGTCCCCGAAGAGCACCTCGACGTTCTCGCAGCCGGTAAGGGTCTCCGCGAGGATGGGCTGCAGCGAAGCGTCCAGCTCCACGGACAGCACCCTGCCCGCGCGTTTGGAGAGCTGCTCGGTCAGGCAGCCGATGCCGGGGCCGACCTCTAAAACGCCCACAGTCTCATCCAGCCCCGCCGCCTCCGCGATGCGCTCGGGCACCCAGGCGGCGGTCAGAAAGTTCTGCCCCAGGGACTTGGAGAAGCGAAAGCCATGCCGTGTGAGCAGAGCTCGGATTTCGTTGTAATCGGTAAGGTTCATAGGTTCTCCCGTTGAGAGTGAATAGTGAATAATGAATAGATAAGCGACATATTATCATCTGTTCCCGAAGGGAACACCACAACTTTTCACTATTCTCTTTTCACTTTTTCAGTATCTTCTCATACGCCTGTCTTGCCGGGTCGTGACCCGGCTCCGCCTGTACCTGCACGTTCCCGCGGTAGCGGAAGCCGCTGTCGCGCAGCAGGCGCTGCATGGGCTTGTTCTTTCTGTGCGTATCGGTGCGGATGCAGCGCAGGCCGAGGGCGCGCGCCTGCTGCTCGACACAGGCGATCAGCTTCTCCGCCATGCCGCTGCCGCGAAAATCCTTCGCCACGGCGGCGCGGTGCAGGGTGCAGTACGCCATGCCCTCCGTCCACTTGCCGTCGGTGATGCGGGCGTAGCTCTCCTCCTCCCGGGTGGAGAGGGTGAAGAAGCCCCCGACCTCTTCCCCGTGAAGAACGACAAAGCACTCGCCCCGCGCCATATCGGCGCGGAAGGCCGCCTCGTCGGGGTACTCGCCCTGCCACTGATCGACCCGCTGTTTTTTGAGGGTTTTCCGGGCGTAACGGACGATCTCCAGGATCACGGCCATAGCTCACGGGCTGCGTGATCGGGCGGCGGCTCGCCTCCATCTCGATCTCGGCGAGGAGCTTCTGATCCTCGGGAGCCGCGGGCGTGAAGGCTTCAAACATATCGGGGCGCTTGCGCTTCGTGCGCAGAAGCTGCTGCTTGCGTCGCCAGCGCTCCACCTTCGCGTGGTCGCCGTTCAAGAGGATCTCCGGCACGCGCCGCCCCTCCCAGTCCTCCGGGCGGGTGTACTGCGGGTATTCGAGCAGGCCATCCCAATGGCTCTCGCCGGTGTAGCACTGCTCGTCCGCGAGCACGCCGGGGACGAGGCGGCACACCGAATCCGCCACCGCCATGGCGGCGATCTCCCCGCCGGTGAGCACGAAGTCGCCGAGCGAGATCTCCTCGTCCACGCAGGCCTCGATGAAGCGCTCGTCCACGCCCTCGTAGTGCCCACAGACCAAAACGAGATGGTCGTAGTCGCGGTTTAAGCGTTTGGCGGTCTCCTGGTTATAGGGCTTGCCCTGGGGGCTCATGTAGATCACGCGGCGGCGGCGCTCGCCTGCCTCGCGTACCACATGCTCGAGGCAGGATTTGAGCGGCTGCGCCATCATCACACAGCCGAAGCCCCCGCCGTAGGGGTAGTCGTCCACCTGGTTCTGTTTGTTCTCGGTGAAATCCCGGATCTGGACGCAGTGTATGTCCACGATGCCCTTCTTGGCGGCGCGGCCGATGATGCTCTCATGCAGCACGGCATTCACCGTGTCGGGAAACAGGGTCAAAATGTCGATCCTCATTACATGCCCTCAATCAGATGCACGGTGATGATGCCGGCCTCGGCGTCGGTTTTCAGAATAAACGCCGGCACGGCGGGGATCAGGTGCTCGCGCTCCCCCTGCACGACGTAGACGTTGTGCGCGGGGCGCTCCATCACGTCCACGAGCTTGCCGATCTCGCGCCCCTGCTCGTCCACGACCGACGCGCCGAGGATGTCCTGCACGAAAAACGTCCCGCGCGGGAGGCGCACGTCGTCCCGGTCAACGGTCACGGTCTTGCCCTTGAGCGCCATTGCGGCGTTCACGTCGTCCATGCCCTCGAGCTTTGCGATGAGAAAATTCTTCTGTACCTTGCCGGACAGAAGTTTTTTCTCCTCCCCCGCCACGAACACGCGCGGGAAGCGGCGCAGAAACTGCGGGCTGTCGAGCCAGACCTCGATCTTCACCTCGCCCGCCACGCCATGCGTATTCGTCACGCGCCCGGCCTCGATATACTGCTGCTTCTCCATAGGAACTCCTCCCGCTTGCATAGTAGTGGTATTATAGCACGGTTTACGCGGTTTGTCTGCTTTTTTGTTACCAGTGAATAGTGAAAAGCGAATAGTGAATAGTTATGGTGTCCCCTTCGGGGACGAATTGTAATTTGTGCTTATCGGCACCTTAAATCATACTTGGCTCCCCCTCCTGGCGAAGGGGAGCTGTCGAGCGAGACTGAGAGGGCAGTAAGCGTCACCATTTTCCTAACGTAGAGCCAAATGCGCTCAAACCTGCGCGATCAACGCATCCAGCTCCCGCTGGTTTCGGATCACGACCGTCTTTTCCGGGTACTGCGCTTGGATTTTCGCGTAACTTTGGCGGATTTTACGGCTCCTCCCCTCCCAGAGCACCCAGCGTAGGAAAGCCGCGTCCAGCTTTTCTTCGCAGCCCTCGCCCATGTCCGGGCGGGTCTGCCCCCGGTACTGGCGCTTGCGCTTTGACACGCGACAAAGGCAGGAAAGGCGGGAAAAGAGCATGAGGATGATCGTGTCCGCCTCCTCGAGCCGCCGCTGCTGGTACAGGCTGCTGTAATTGCCGTCGATGACCCAGCTCTCGTTCTCGTCCAGAAAGGCTTTAACGATCCGCCGCTTTTCGGCGTCATCGCGCGCTGTCCAATTGGGCAGCCACTGCACTCGGTCAAGATGCAGCACGGGGACGCCGTGCTTTTCCCCCAGCTTTCGCGCAAGCGTTGATTTCCCGCTGCCGCTGTAGCCGCGAATCACGATTTTCATATCAGTTCTCCAGACGCTTAAACAATCTCGCGTTCCAAAACTCCATCCCCAGCTCGTCGAGGTAGAAATGCAGCACGCGCTTCCAGTCCTTCGTCGCCGTGCTGAGCATGATCTGCCGCAGCCCCGCGCGGCGTGCCGCTGCCTCGCACAGCGCGAACAAGCCGCGTCCGATGCCCTCGGAACGTCGCGCGGGGATCACGTAGAGCTCTTCGATCTCAAAATACGCCGCGTCCTTCTCGATAACGCTGCTCTCCTCCTTCGCCTTCGCCGAAAGGCCGAAGAGGTAGCCCACGATTTCGCCATCCTCCTCCGCGACAAAGATACGCCGTCCGCGCAGATCATCCTCGGTATTTGTCCGATAGCCGTGGCAGCTCTCCTCAGCCTCCCAGCCGGCGGAGAGGGAGATCATGCGCGCATACAGCGTATCATTCGCTTCCGCTTCGTAAATCCTCATGCCAGAATTTCCTCGCTCATTGAAAAATCCCTCCCGTTTCCGGGAGGGATCGTTTTTATGGGATCAGACCAGCTCGATGACCGCGACCTCCGCGGCGTCGCCGCGACGGGCGCCGATGCGGGTGATGCGGGTGTAGCCGCCGTTGCGGTCGGCGTACTTGGAAGCCAGCTCGTCCTTGACCTTCTTGGCCACGTCCTCGCGGGTGACGAAGCTGAGCATCTCACGGTAGGAAGCCAGGTCGGCCGCCTTGCCGAGCGTGATCATCTTATCGACCATCGGAGCAATCTCCTTGGCGCGGGTAACGGTGGTCTCCATACGGCCCTTGTCCAGCAGGTCAGTGGTCTGCTGTCGGAGCATGGCCATCCGCTGCGCGGTGGTCTTGCCGAGTTTTCTCGTACCGGGCATAATTGCAATTCCTCCTATTTTTTTCCATGGAAGCTGACGCTTCCATGGCAAAAAGATTGATACTGACGCGTGATTCTCGCCCCTTGCGGGGCAACCG
Organism: uncultured Oscillospiraceae bacterium; assembly: GCA_905233595.1. Lineage (GTDB taxonomy): Bacteria > Bacillota > Clostridia > Oscillospirales > Oscillospiraceae > Limivicinus. Next base: position 4,675 of record CAJOFI010000037.1, read on the forward strand.
AATCACATGCGTAAAAATCCCTCGCGCTGTAACACGATCAATAAACGACAATCAGCGCAGTCGCTTCGGGATTTATTGATTGTCGTCGCTGGCCAGGGACAGGCCCATCATCGTGAGCTTGTGCTCGACCTCCTCGAGGGACTTGCGGCCAAGGTTGCGAACCTTGATCATCTCGTCCTGGGTCTTGTTGACCAGATCTTCGACAGTGTTGATGTTGGCGCGTTTGAGGCAGTTGAAGCTTCTCACGGACAGATCCAGCTCTTCGATGGTCATCTTGAGCACGGTGTCAGGCTCCTTCTCCACCTTCTCCACGACGGTGGAGTTGACGCCGATGGTGTCCGACAGGTCCGTAAAGAGGGTAAAGTGGTCGCAGAGTATCTTCGCCCCGAGAGACAGAGCGTCGCGCGCGGTCATGGTCTTGTCCGTCCACACCTCGACGGTCAGCTTGTCGAAGTCCGTCTGGTTGCCCACACGGGTGTTCTCGACGGTGTAGTTGACCTTCAGCACCGGGGTATAGATGGAGTCCACAGGGATGGTACCGATGGCCATCTGGGGATTCTTGTTCTTCTCGGCGGAAACGTAGCCTCTGCCGTGGTCCAGGACGAGCTCCATGTTCAGCGCGCCGTCAGGTCCCAGGGTTGCAATGGGCTGCTCGGGATTGAGGATCTCGACCTCGGCGTCGGGCTTGATGTCACCGGCGGTGACGACGCCCTCGCCGGAGGCCTCGATGTAGACGGTCTTGGGACCGTCGCTGTGCAGACGGGCGATGATGCTCTTGACGTTCAGAACGATCTCCGTCACGTCCTCCTTGACGCCGGGAATGGTGGAAAACTCATGCTGCACACCGGCAATTTTGATGCTGGTGCATGCGGTTCCGGGGAGAGAAGACAGGAGCACCCTGCGAAGAGAGTTACCAAGTGTTGTGCCATAGCCGCGTTCCAGCGGCTCCACGACGTACTTGCCGTAAGAGCTGTCGGTGGGTGTTTCGATGCACTCAATGCGCGGCTTCTTAATTTCGATCATATAGTTATATAACCCTCCTTAAAAATCTTGCGCTGGGTATCTCTATTACTTGGAGTACAACTCGACGATCAGGCGCTCTTCCACGGGGAAGTCGATGTCCTCTCTCGTGGGGGCGGCAACAACCTTGCCGACCATGTTATTGGCATCAAACTCAAGCCACTTGGGGATGACGTGGTAGGCATTCGCCTCCAGGTTCATCTTGAAACGCTCGATGCTGCGGCTGGAATCCTTCAGACCAATGACCATGCCGGGCTTGACCTGGTAGCTGGGGATATTGACCTTGCGGCCATTGACGGTGAAGTGGCCGTGGTTGACCATCTGACGGGCCTCGCGGCGGGTGGCGGCGTAGCCCAGACGGAACACGACGTTGTCCAGACGGTTCTCAAGCTGGATGAGCAGGTTGTCGCCAGCCTTGCCGGGCATGCGGACGGCCTTCTCATAGTAGCCGCGGAACTGCTTCTCGAGGACGCCGTAGACGAACTTGACCTTCTGCTTCTCCTGAAGCTGGGTGGCGTACTCGGACTTCTTCTTGCGGGTCTGGTTGTTGCTGTTGCGGGTGGTTTCCTTCTTATAATAGCCCATGGCGGCGGGGCTGATGCCCAGCGCCTTCGCGTGCTTTGCGATGGGCTGTCTGTTCTTAGCCATAAGTGTCTATCCTCCTTCTTTTATACGCGACGACGTTTCGGAGGACGGCAGCCATTGTGAGGAATGGGGGTCACGCGGCTTCACGGCCGGAGCCGGGTCCCTTGACGAACACCTCGACGCTCTTGAGGCCGTGCTCCATGGCTGCCTTGGCGGCAGTCTCAGCGGCGGTCTGCGCGGCGAAGGGGGTAGACTTCTTGCTTCCACGGAAGCCGAGGCCACCGGCAGAGGCCCAGGAAAGGGCGTTGCCCTGGGTGTCGGTGCAGGTAACCATGGTGTTGTTGAAGGAGGAGCTGATATGAACCTGGCCCTTTTCGATGTTCTTGCGCTCTCTTCTGCGGGTTCTGACTTTCTTCTTAGCGTTCGCTGCCATGTTTCATATCCCTCCCTTACTTCTTCTTGTTCGCGATGGTGCGTTTCGGACCCTTGCGGGTGCGGGCATTGGTCTTGCTGCGCTGGCCGCGCACGGGCAGGCCGCGGCGGTGACGGAGACCGCGGTAGCAGCCGATCTCGGTCAGGCGCTTGATATCAAGAGCCGTCTGGCGGCGCAGGTCGCCCTCAACGATGTAGTTGTGGTCGATGCACTCACGCAGCTTGGACTCTTCCTCGTCGGTCAGGTCCTTGACTCTGGTGTTGGGGTTGATCCCGGTCATCTCCAGGATCTTGTTCGCGCTGGTTCTGCCAATACCATAGACGTAGGTGAGACCGATCTCGATTCTCTTGTCCTTGGGCAGGTCAACGCCGGCGATACGTGCCATAAAAATTTCTCCTTTTACAATATTTCCGCATGTTCGCGGTACAAAGGCTTATTCCCGCCGGAGGGGAGCCTTTGCCCCATGCGGGATGGATATATAGACAGGCTCAAAGAGCCGTGCCGCTGGAATAAAAATCTGCTCAGCCCTGGCGCTGCTTATGCTTGGGGTTCTCGCAGATGACCATGACTTTGCCCTTGCGCTTGATGATCTTGCACTTTTCGCACATGGGCTTCACGGAAGGTCTGACTTTCATTTGTTATACCTCCTACTTGCTTCTCCAGGTGATGCGGCCGCGGGTCAGATCGTACGGGGACATCTGCACCGTGACCTTGTCGCCGGGAAGGATCCTGATAAAGTTCATCCGGAGCTTGCCGGAAATGTGTGCCAGGATGATGTGGCCGTTGCCGATATCCACCTGGAACATCGTGTTGGGCAGGGACTCAACGACCGTGCCCTCGAGTTCAATTACATCGTCTTTTGCCAAAGGAAATACCCTCCCAAGTCGTCTCGTCAAATATCGTCTGCCATCGTAAGGATCTCGGGCTCACCGTCGGTGATGAGGATGGTGTTCTCGTAATGCGCGGCAAGTGAGTGATCCGCCGTCACGACCGTCCAGCCGTCGCGGAGGATCCGCACCTCGTAATCGCCCGCGCACACCATCGGCTCGACACAGATGGTCATGCCCTTTACCAGCCGGGGATTGACCCGCCCTGCGCCGCGCGCGGGACGGTAGTTCGGGACCTCGGGCGCCTCGTGCATGCCGCGGCCGATCCCATGACCCACGAAGTCGCGCACGACGGAAAAGCCGTGGCTCTCCACGTAGTCCTGGACCGCCTGGCCGATATCCAGCACCCGGTAGCCCACCTTTGCAAACTTGATCCCTTCAAAGAAGGCCTGCCGCGTGACCGCGATGAGCCTCTTCGCTTCTTCACTGACCTCGCCTACGGGATAGGTGCCCGCGCAGTCCCCCACGAAGCCCTTGTAGGTCGCGCAGAGGTCGATGGACACGATATCGCCGTTGTGGACGGTCTTTCTGCCGGGGATCCCATGAATGACTTCATCGTTGACCGAGACGCAGGTTGCGGCCGGAAAGCCCTCGTAGCCAAGGCAACTGGGCACGGCGCCGGACTTGACGATGTATTCATGCACCGCCCGGTCGATCTGCCGGGTCGTCATGCCGTCCTTGACGGCCTGGCGCCCCATCGATCTTGCGCCGGCCGCGATTTTCGCGGCCTGACGCATGATCTCGATCTCGTGGGGGGATTTGATGGTGATGCTCTCAGACATTTTCAGATTCCCAGAACGTCACGGATGACCACGGTGGTCTCCGCTGCGCTGGGCTGGTTCTCAACCGTCTTGAGCAAACCGCGCTCGGCGTAGAACTGCTTGAGAGGCTCCGTCTCCCGGTGATAGGTGACGAGGCGAGCCTTCACGGTTTCGGGCGCGTCGTCCTTGCGGCAGATCACTTCGCCGCCGCAGTTGTCGCACACGCCCTCCTGCTTCGGGGGATGGGACACCATGTGGAAGGTCGCGCCGCAGTCCTTGCAGACACGGCGGCCGCCCAGACGATCGACGATGACCTGATCCTCGACCTCAATGGAGAGGGCGCAGTCGATGGCGATGCCCATCTTCTCCATGGCCTCGGCCTGGGGGATGGTGCGGGGCACACCGTCAAGGATGTAGCCCTTGGCGCAGTCGGGCTCCGCCAGGCGATCCTTGATGATGTTGATGATGACCTCGTCGGGAACGAGCTGTCCGGCCTCCACGAAGGCCTTGGCCTGCAGACCCACGGGGGTGCCCGCCTTCATGGCGGCGCGCAGGATGTTGCCGGTGGAAATGGTGGGGATGTCGAGCAGCTTGCAGAGCACCTCAGCCTGGGTGCCCTTGCCGGCGCCGGGAGCGCCCAAAAGGATAAGCCTCATTTTTCTTCTCCTTTCAATCAGGACAGGAAACCCTTGTAGTTGCGCATGATCATCTGCGCCTCGAGGGCACGGACGGTCTCAAGCGCAACGCCGACAGCGATCATGATCGACGTGCCGCCGATGGACAGGCCGGTCAGAGAAGCGGTGGAGCTGAAATGGGAGATCAGAATGGGGACGACGGCGATGATGCCGAGGTAGATGGCGCCGAACAGGGTGATCTTGTTCAGAACCTTCTGGATAAACTCGCTCGTCGGCTTGCCGGGACGGAAGCCCGGGATATAGCCGCCGTTCTTCTTGAGGTTGTTGGCGACCTCGACGGGATTGAACTGGATGGTGGAGTAGAAGTAGGCGAAGAAGATGATGAGCGCGAAGTAGATGATCGCGTAGAGGATGGAGGTGGGGCCGAACCAGGTCGAGGTCCAGCCGCCGCTCTTGCCGGTCAGCGCCGCGATGGTGCCGGGCAGGGAGGCGATGGACTGGGCGAAGATGATGGGCATAACGCCGGACATGTTCACCTTCATCGGCAGGTGCGTGCTCTGGCCGCCGTACATCTTGCGGCCCACGACGCGCTTGGCGTACTGAACCGGGAGACGGCGCTCAGCGTCGCTGACGTAGACGATCAGGACGATGATGCACAGGGCGCCCACGTACATCAGCAGAGCGACCCACCAGGGCAGGGCGCCCGCCGCGACGTTGCGGATGGTGTTGATGATGCTCACCGGCAGGCGGGAAACGATGCTCGCGAAGAGGATGATGGAGATGCCGTTTCCGATGCCGAACTCGGTGATCTGCTCGCCGAGCCACATGATGAGCGCGGAGCCGGAGGTGAAGGTCAGGATCACGACCACGGCCGCGAGGAAGTTCTTCTCGTAACCGGAGGCCAGCAGGCCGTTGTTGCGCATCAGCATGTAGTAGGCAAAGCCCATGAGAAGGCCGATGCCCACGGTGGCGTAGCGGGTGATGGAGGCGATCTTCTTGCGGCCTTCCTCGCCCTCGTCCTTGCTCAGACGCTCGAGCGCGGGGATGGCGATGCACAGGAGCTGGATGATGATGGACGCGTTGATGTAGGGCTGGATGGACAGCGCGAAGATCGTGGCGCTCGAGAACGCGCCGCCGGACAGCACGTTCATGAAGCCCAGCATGGTGTTCTCAAGCTGCGTGAAGTACAACTTCAGCGCGGTGACGTTGACGAAGGGGACGGGGATGGCGTTACCGATGCGGTACAGAAGCACGATCAGCAGGGTGAAGAGGATCTTCTTGCGCAGCTCCTCGATCTTCCATGCGTTTTTCAGTGTCTCAAGCACTCAGACCACCTCTGCCTTTCCGCCAGCCGCCTCGATTTTCTCTTTTGCGGACTCGGAGAAAGCAGCAGCCTTGACAGTCAGCTTCTTGGAAACCTCGCCGTTCCCAAGGAATTTCACGCCGTATTTGCACTTGGAGATGACGCCGGACGCCAGCAGAGCCTGGGCGTCAACGACAGCGCCGTCTTCAAACTTCTCGAGGACGGCAACGTTCACAGCCGTCAGGGGCTGCGCGAAGATGTTGTTGAAGCCTCTCTTGGGGATGCGGCGCGCCAGAGGCATCTGGCCGCCTTCAAAGCCGATGCGGACACCGCCGCCGCTGCGGGCCTTCTGACCCTTGTGGCCGCGGCCTGCGGTCTTGCCGTTGCCGGTAGCGTGGCCTCTGCCCTTGCGCTTGTCAACGTGGGTGGAGCCGGCTACGGGAGACAGTTCATGAATATACATTCTTGCTTGCCCTCCTTATTCTTCGGTGACCTTCAGCAGATAGCCGATCTTGGCGATCTTGCCGCGGGTCTGGGGATTGTCGGGCTGTACGGTCTCGTTGCCGATCTTGTGCAGGCCGAGGGACTGGGCGGTCGCGATGTGGCTGTCCAGTCTGCCGTTGAGGCTCTTGACGAGCTTGATTCTAAGATTAGCCATGTTTCGCCCTCCTTAGCCCTGAACTTCTTCAGGAGTCTTGCCCCGGACAGCGGCGACCTGAGCGGCGTCGCGCAGGGACTTGAGGCCTTCCATCGTGGCGGCAACAACGTTCGCGGGGTTGTTGGTGTTGAGGCACTTGGTACGGATGTTGGAGATGCCCGCGGCCTCGACCACCGCACGGACAGCGCCGCCGGCGATGACGCCGGTGCCTTCCGGGGCGGGCTTGAGCAGCACGCGGCCGGCGCCGAAGCGGCCGATCACCTCGTGGGGGATCGTGGTCCCGCTCAGCGTAACGGAAACGATGTTCTTCTTGGCGTCCTCGAGACCCTTGCGGATGGCCTCGGAGACCTCGTTGGCCTTGCCCATGCCGAAGCCGACGCGGCCCTTGCCGTCGCCGACGACGCAGAGCGCGGAGAACTTCGCCACACGGCCGCCCTTGACGGTCTTGCTGACGCGGTTGAGGGATACGACCTTCTCAATGAATTCGGAGGGAGCCTCTTCCTTATTGCGGCGGTCACGTCTGTCATTGTTGTAAGCCATGATTCATTTCCCCCTTCCTTAGAACTTCAGGCCGCCCTCGCGGGCGCCTTCAGCCAGAGCCTTGACACGGCCGTGATAGATATAACCGCCACGGTCGAACACGACTTCCTCGATGCCCTTCTGCAGGGCGCGCTCGGCGACGAGGGCGCCGATCTTCTTGGCGGCCTCGCAGTTGCCGCCGTTGCCCTCAAAGGCCTTCTCCACGGTGGAGGCAGACACGAGGGTGCTGCCGGCCACATCGTCGATAACCTGGGCGTAAATGTTGCTTTCGCTGCGGAACACGCACAGACGGGGTCTCTCGGCGGTGCCGGAGATCTTGCCGCGCACGCGATTGTGGCGCTTGATGCGCTGTCCTCTGGTATCAGGTCTCTTAATCATTCAGGCACACCTCCGTTTACTTAGCGCCGGTCTTGCCTTCTTTGCGGCGGATGACTTCGTAGTCGTACTTGATGCCCTTGCCCTTGTAGGGTTCGGGAGGACGCTTGCCACGAACTTCTGCTGCAAACTGGCCGACCTTCTGCTTGTCGATACCCTTGATGACGATGTGGTTGGCATCGGGAACGTCGATCTGGATGTCCTCGGTCTCGGGGACGATGACCTGGTGAGAATAGCCCAGGTTCATGACCAGATTCTTGCCCTCCTTGGCGGCACGGTAGCCAACGCCGTTGATCTCGAGCTTCTTCTCAAAGCCCTTGGTCACGCCGATGACCATGTTATCGACCAGCGTTCTGGTCAGACCGTGCAGGGAGCGGTTCTCTTTGCTGTCACTCGGACGGGTAACGTGGATGACGCCTGCCTCAACATTGACCTTCATCTGAGGCACCAGATCACGCTCGAGGGTGCCCTTGGGGCCCTTGACGGTGATGTGGTTGTGCTCGCTCACGCTGACTTCAACGCCGGCGGGAACGGTGATGGGAGCTCTACCGATTCTAGACATACTCTGACCTCCTTACCAAACGAACGCAAGGACTTCGCCGCCGACGTGCTCTCTGCGAGCCTGCTTGTCGGTCATGACGCCCTTGGAGGTGGAGATGATGGCGATGCCCAGTCCCTTGAGGACGCGGGGGAGCTCGTCAGCGCCGGCATACACGCGCAGGCCGGGCTTGCTGACACGGCGAAGACCCTGGATGGCCTTCTCCTTGCCGGGG
>CAJOFI010000038.1:0-8284 GCA_905233595.1 uncultured Oscillospiraceae bacterium
GTCGCCGCGGAGACGCGGTCGCCGGGCGCCTTGTCCACGGGGATGCTTTCCCCCGTCAGCGCCGACTCGTCCACCGCGCTCGCGCCCTCGCGCACCACGCCGTCCACGGGGATGCGCTCCCCGGGGCGCACGGCGAACACGTCCCCCCGCTGCACCTGCTCGATGGGCACGGTCTTCTCCTCGCCGTTTACGAGGAGCGTCGCGGTCTTCGGCGCGATGCGCATAAGCCCCTTGAGCGCGTCGGTGGTCTTGCCCTTGCTGCGCGCCTCCAGCGTCTTGCCCACGGTGATGAGCGCGAGGATCATCGCGGCGGACTCGAAGTAAAACTCATGCATCCACGGCATCGCGGCCTCCGCCCCGCCGTGAAGCTGGGCGTCGGTCATCGCAAAGAGCGCGTACACGCTGTAAACGAAGCTCGCCGAGGAGCCGAGCGCCACCAGCGTGTCCATATTCGGCGCGCGGTGCCAAAGCCCCTTGAAGCCGCTGATGAAAAACTTCTGGTTGATGACCATGACGATAACGGCCAGCAGAAGCTCCGCAAGCCCCATCGCGACGTGGTTCCCCTCGAAAAAGCGCGGCAGCGGCCAGCCCCACATGCCGTGCCCCATGGAGACGTACATCAGCAGCAGCAAAAAGCCCAGCGAGGCAAGCAGGCGGCGCTTGAGCTTCGGCGTCTCGCGGTCGGAGAGAGCGTCCTCCTCCGGCGCGGCGGACGCCGGAGCGTCCTTCCGGCTCGCGCCGTAGCCCGCGTCCTCCACGGCCTTGATGATGCTTGCGGCGTCCGCCGTGCCCTCCACGCCCATGGAATTTGTCAGCAGGCTCACCGAGCAGCTCGTCACCCCCGGCACCGCGCCGACAGCCTTCTCCACCCGCGCAGAGCAGGCCGCGCAGCTCATGCCCGTCACATTATATTGTACCATTTCATCACCTTCGCCCATCAATATAGTATTCCCGGCGTTTTTTGTCAAGCATTCGTTAGACTCGTCTAACTCGTTGCAGAGAAAAGCCCGCTCCGCGCCCGCTTTTTTTGTTGTCAAATTCCCTCTGATCCGATATAATGATTATATGCTGGCGAAAAGCTCGAAAGCTTTTCGCCGCGCAGCTTTGCCGCGCAGCAATACTAGGATCGCACGGAGGTCATTATGGACGAAATCAGCGCCGGAACCCTTTACATCGTTGCAACCCCCATCGGAAACTCCCGGGACATGTCGCCCCGGGGGATGCAGATCCTGACGGAGGCGGACATCATCGCCGCCGAGGACACGCGCCGCTCCATGGTGCTGCTAAACAAGCTCGGCATCAAGAACAAGCTGGTGTCCAACCACAAGTTCAACGAATACGGCAAGGCCAAATATTTCATCGGCGAGATGAAGGCGGGCAAGAGCGTCGCCGTCATCACCGACGCGGGGACGCCCTGCATCTCCGACCCCGGGAACGAGCTTATCAAGGCCGCCGTCGAGGAGGGCATCCGCGTGGTGGGCGTGCCCGGCTGCTGCGCGGCGGTAAACGCGCTCGCCATCTCCGGCTTCGATCTGAGCTCCTTCACCTTCTACGGCTTCTTCCCCCGCGAGAACGCCGAGCGCCGCCGGCTCCTCGAGAAGCTCCGCCGGGGCGACACGCGCACTTTTGCGCTCTACGAATCGCCTAAGCGCATCCTGGAGCTGGTAGACTTTTTCATCGAGCAGGAGGCGGAAGTGCGCCTGTGCCTCTGCAACGACATGACGAAGCTGCATGAGATGAGCTTTCGCGGCACGCCCGCCGAGGTCAGGGAGCAGCTTCTCTTAAAGGGCAGCTACGACAAGGGCGAATACGCCGTCGTGCTCGAGGTGCAGCCCGGCTACGTCTTCAACAAGGTGGAGCACACCGTCTCCGCCGAGGCGATGCTGGTGGACGCGATGGTCGCCGGGAGCCTGAGCGCCAAGGAGGCCGTCGCCGCCGTGCTCGCCGACGAGAACAACTCCTACAGCAAAAACGAGCTCAAGGCCGCCGCGCTGAGGCTCAAGAAGCTGTTTGAATAAGCGCTATGAAAGAACGAAATCTCACAAACGAGCTCTCTGCGGCGCTCGATACGCTGACGAAGGCGGTGTTCAGCCAGCCGCTGGACAAGGGCGCGGATCAGAAAATCTCCGTCCGCCCCCTGCTGCACAGGGGAGAGCGCCTCTTCCAGCTCGAGCGGCAGCGCGGCGCGCAGGCCTTTCACCAGAACCTGGAGGGCGAGGCGCTGATAAAGCTCTGTGAAAACGAGCTGGACGGGCGCTACCGGCAGGCGCTGCTCGTGACGGAGGAGGCCTCCGCGCAGTACAGCCTCCGGCAGAACGGGCTTTACAAGAAGAGCGGCGGCGCGGCTGTCCCCCGCCCGGCGGCGCAGGGGCACGACCGGGAGAAGCAGTACCTTCTGCGCGAGGGCGAGGCGATCCCGGCGCTGGTGGATCTCGGCGTGTTCACGGCGGACTACAAAATCGTCAAGGCGCGCTATGACAAGTACCGGCAGATCAACCGCTTCATCGAGCTCGTGGACCAGGCCTTCACAGGCAGCGAGGAGAAGTCCATCACGATCCTGGACTTCGGCTGCGGCAAGAGCTATCTGACCTTCATCCTCTATTACTATTTTGCCGTCAAGCGCGACATGGACGTGAAGATCATCGGCTACGACCTCAAGGCCGAGGTGGTGGAGCGCTGCAACGCCATCGCGGCGAAATACGGCTACGCGGGGCTGCGCTTCGTGCACGCGGACGTGAGCCGGGACGTGCTGTATGACGAGCGGGTGGACATGGTGGTGACGCTGCACGCCTGCGACACCGCGACCGACTACGCCCTGCACTACGCGATCGAGAAGGGCGCAAAGCACGTTTTCTCCGTCCCCTGCTGCCAGCACGAGATCAACAGCACGATGCACAAGGGCGGGGAGCTGGACATTTTTCTGCGCCACGGCATCCTGCGCGAGCGTATGGCCGCTCTGCTGACCGATTCCATCCGCGCCCTCGTGCTGGAGGATCTCGGCTACGAGGTGGACGTGATCGAGTTTACGGACTTCGACAGCACCCCGAAAAACCTCATGCTCCGCGCCAAACGCACAGGCAGGCGACGCCTGCACAGACGGCAACAACGGGTCTTGTTGACGCAGGGGATTTTTGCCGAGGAAATTGCCAAAACCGACGAAAGATTTTTTATCCGTTTGCATGAGGCCGCTCTTTATCGTGACGAGGCAGCCAAAACCGATGCGAACATATTGTTTAACGATGCTGATTTTCATGACAAAGATTATTACGAAAAATATCGTCAGCTTCTCCTTTCCGCGCCGCAGAAGCTTCCACAGCTCCGCAAGCAGCACGAGCAGCGGCGTGACCGCGAAGAGCCAGCCGAGGAACACCAGCAGGGCGCAGTAATCCTCCATGCATCTCGCGGCGTTCTCCCAGTAGGGCAGCAGCACGCCGAGCTTCTGCATGCTGCGCGTGCCGAACTGCGTCACGAGCATCAGAAGCCGCCCCATCGAAAAGCGCCCGGTGTTCTCCACGAGCTCGCCCTTTTCCGCGGGCAGCTTTTCCCGCGCGAAGCCCGCCGCGAAGCCCTCCACCGGCTCCGCCATCACAAGCTCATAGCAGGTGACGTCCGCGTTCGGCTCCAGCTCCTTCCAGGCGTCAAAGGACATGTAAAGCCCCATGCCCGCGGTGTAGGCGCGTCTGCTCGCGAAATCCCGCTCCCGCTCGATGACGCCGGAGACCACGAAGGGCACGCCGTTTACGCGAAGCGTCAGCCCCGCGAGATCGGTTCCGCCGAAGAGCAGCCAGGCCAGCTCCTCGTCGAGCAGCACCCGGTCCTTCATCAGGTCGCTCTCCAGAAGGTAGCTCCCGCTCAGCAGGCGCAGGGGGTGGAAGCGGAAAAAGTCCCCTCCCACGGCGATGACGCTCGCCTCGCCCTTGCCGAGGTCGGTGGAGCACAGCGCCTTTCCGGTGCAGCTCCAGGCGTCCACCGTGAGGCGCAGGCTGTTGTCCACGTCCAGCGCCGCCTCGTGCAGCTTCTTCTGCGTATCCGTGCGGAACGCATAGATCTGGTTCAGCGTCAGCTTTTCGTCCACGGGGGCGAAGAGACTGAGCTGGGTAAAGGCCATATCGCTCTCGCCCTGCCAGCGCTGCGCCGCCTGCTGGGAATCCAGCCGCGCGCCCAGCCACGCCGCCGCGCCAAAGCAGGCGGCGGAGACGAGCGCCAGCAGCGCGCAGACGAGCAGCAGCTTAAGCCCCTTTCTTCTGCGTCTTCGCATATCAGCCATTGTCCGCGAGGCGCACCATGTCGCCGTTCTTGATCGGGGCGTTCGAGGTCGTGATCACGTACTCGCCCCAGCTCGACAGATCGCCCGTGACGGCGGAGTTCATGTCGTCCTCGGCCAGCACCTCGACGTTCACGCGCCGCGCAATGTAGCGGTTGCCGAGGGGCGAGCTCTTGGACTCGAGCTTGAGTACGAACTGCCCGTTTGCGTCGCTGCGGATGGCGGAGTTTGGGACGATGAGATCGTAGCTTGCGCTCTTCTGCCCGACGGAGATCGTAAGCTCCGCCCCGGCGTTCACGTCGCCGGTGAGGTTGAAGGTCAGAAGCTTGTTGGTCTGGGGGTTCTTGGGATCCGTGCGGATGGATTCGAGCGTCGCGGTGATGGAATTGCCCCAGTAGTAGTTGGAGACCGTGGCGGAATCGCCCACCTTGAGCCGGCGCGCCTGGTCGTTCGTGACCGTGAAGGAGAGGGTGTAGCCGAGGTCGGGCACCTCCAGCGTCGCGAGCACGTCGCCCTTGGCCTTCGTCTCCCCGGCGGTGCACTCCACGGACTGCACCGTGCCGGAGACCTTGGCGAGGATCTGGTTCTCCTCCCCGCCGGTGAGCTCGGCGAGCTTCTGCTTGGCGCGCTCGATCTGCTGGCCGATGTCGCTTAAATCGAGATAGCTCAGGGACTGGCTCTTCGAGTCGCTGATCCGCTTGAGCTCGAGATTGTTTTCGAGCGTGAAGAGCGTGTCCTCCGCCGCCTGCACGGCCTCCTTCGCGGCCTTGTACTCGGCGCTGATCGTCTCGGTGCCCATGATCTCGTCGATGACGGCCTGCACAGCCTCCACCTTCGCCTGCGCGGCGGCAAGCGCGGTCTCCGCGTCGGTGACGCTCTCCTGCGCCGCGTTGGCGGCGGCCTCGGCGTCGGCGACGGCGGACTGGGCAAGCTCGATCTCCTTGCGCGCGTCCTCACTCTGCATGGCGTTGAGAAGCTGCGTCGCCTCCGCCAGCGCGTCCTTCGACAGGCGCAGCGCCTCCTGCAGCTCCGCGATCCGTCCGGGGGGCTCGGTCGCAAGGCCGTCCTGCAGCTCGGTCGAGAACTTTTCGACCCAGTATTCCTGCTCCTGCACCCGGTCGTAGACGGTATTCAGCTTGTCGTTATACAGGCTCAGCACCGCGTCGCGGTCGAGCTTTTTGCTCTCAAGCTCCTCCTGCTTCGCGGCAAGCTCTGCCTTGGCGGCCGTCAGCGCCTCGGTCGCGGCGTAAGCCTCCTGCTTGGCCGCGTCGAGCTGCTCGCTCGGGATCTCGCGGGTGGACTTCTGCTGCACCCCGGCAAGCGCCGCCTGCGCGTCGGAGAGCGCCTGCCTGGCCTTCTCGATCTCGCGCTCCTCGGCCTTGTAGCTCACCACCGGAACGCTCACGGCGGAGCGCTGGTAGCTCAGCTGGAGCTGGCGGAGCTGCTCCTGCGCGGCCTCGACCTCGGCGCTGTCGCCCTCGCCGAGGACGAAGAGCACGTCGCCCGCGTTCACGCTCTGCCCCGCCTTGACCATGACGGCGCGGATCTCCCGCGTCTCCTCGGCCTTGACGACGTGGCTGCCAGCGGCGGTGACGGTGCCGGTGCCGCGCACCTTCGCCGTGATGGAGCCGCCCTGCACGCTCTGCGTCGCGACCTCCGGGAGACTGCGGTTCATGATGGTATTGGAAAAGAAGGTCAGCACCAGCAGCACCGCGAGAAAGAGGATCGCGGCGTTCTTGACCCAGTCCCTGTTTTTCGGCTTATATTCCATAGAAACCTCCGAGTCCTCAAAACTCAAAATCTAACCCTTCACGCTGCCCGAATTGGCGATGCCCTCGACCAGATACTCCTCCCCGTGCAAAAACAGCAGCAGGGACGGGATCATGTACACCGTCGCCATCGCGAAGGCAAGGCCGATCTCCCCGGCGTTGATGGACGAGAGGAAGACGCTCAGCGGCTGGGAATCCGCGTCCTGCAAAAGGATCAGCGGCTGCTCCACCATGTTCCAGTAGTCGATGAAGACGAGGATCACGATGGAATAGAGCGCCGAGCGGCACTGGGGCAGGCAGATCTTGGTGAAGATGTCCCACTCCCCGGCGCCGTCCACCTTCGCCGATTCGATCAGCGAATAGGGGATGCGGCGCATAAACTTCGTGAGCAGGAAGACCGAAAAGGGCGCGAACATACCCGGCAGGATGATCGACCAGCGGGTGTTGAGAATGCCCAGCCACTCGCTCACGAGGTAGTTCGGCACCAGCGTGACCTGGTAGGGCATGAGCATGAGGATGACGTAAAAGAAGAAGATGCCGCTGCGAAGCTTTCCGCGCCAGCGGGTGAAGCTGTACGCCGCGACGGAGGCGATGCTCACCTGCAAGATGACGATGGGCACCACGAGCAGGATGCTGTTCCAGTACTTGAGCAGGTAGTCCGGGGATTTGATGAGCCCCGTGACGTACTGCGAAAAGGAGACCTTGTCGGGGATGAACTTGAGGTTCACGGTTCTGGAGACGTAGCCGCCCTCGGTCGTGGAGAAGACCATGCCGTAGTTGGACTTGATCTCAGCTTCCGACATGAAGGAGTTCGTGATCGTGAGCACCGTCGGCAGCAGGAAGGCCACCGCGAAGACGAGGCAGAGCAGAAAGGTGACGCCCCGGCTGAAATAGCGCTTTTTCTTCATCCCTCCACGTCCTTTCCGAACCAGTCCTCGGCCTTGAAGAGCAGGGCGATCAGCACCACCATGACGAGCGCCATCACCACCGCCGCGGCGGAGAGCTTCTGGTAATCGAGGGATTTGAAGGTGTTGTTCATAAAGTGCTGGAGCATATAGAGCGTCTCATAGGGGTAGTCCCCGGTGAGCAGATAGACCTCGCGGAAGACCTTGAAGGAGTTGATGAGCGAGAGGATCGTCACAAACAGCACCGTCGGCGAGAGGTAGCGCAGCTTGATCTCAAAGAACTTGTACCACTCGCTCGCGCCCTCCACGTCCGCGACCTCGAGCAGCTCCTTGGGGATGTTGGCAAGCCCCGCCATGAAAAGGATCATGTTATAGCCGAGGTTCTTCCACAGAAAGAGGATGATGACCACGATCTGGCTGTACTCGGTCTGGAACCAGTCGATCTTATCCGCGCCGAAGAGCGCGAGAAACTCGTTGACGGTGCCGTTGTAGTTAAACAGCACCTGCCAGATGAGCACCACCGAGGCCACCGGCACCATCATGGGGCTTAAAAAGAAGGTGCGAAACTGGCTCTTGAGCGGGATGCGCGCCTCGAGCAGCAGCGCCAGCACGATGGCAAGCACCACCGCGAGCGGCACCGCCAGCGCCGAGAACGTAAGCGTATTCTTCGCCGCCATGAGAAAGGCGGAGTTTTGAAAGAGCCTGATGAAGTTCTCAAGCCCCACGAAGTTCCGGGAGCCCACGCCGTCGATCAGCGAATAATAGACCACCACGCCGAAGGGCACGATGAAGAACACCGCCACGCCCAGCAGGCTCGGCGAGAGAAAGCAGAGGCTCTGCAGAAAGTCCCGGAAGCGGTCGTTGAATTTTAAGCTTTGCTTCTCCATAAATGTAACCATTTCGTAACATATTGTGCTTCCAAACGGCGATATTATACAACATACGGAACTTTCCCGCAAGCTTTCTCCGCCCGATCTTAAGGAATCTAAAGGAAAATTAAGAAATAGGGGCTTTGAAAAAACTCCGTTTTTTCAAAGCCCCTATTTAGGAACTGTTCCGAAATAACTTGTGCAATCTGACTTGCCTTTTTCACCTGTAGCTTCGTTGTCAAATCTTGAAATACACAAAGTATTCCTGCGATAGCCCCCGGCGCTTCTCGCCCTTCACGTCGAAGATGACGCGGCCGCGATCCATCATGATCGTGCGGCTGCCGAGGTCGAGCGCGGACTGCATGTTGTGCGTCACCATGAGGCAGGTGAGGCGGTTTTCCGCGACGACCTGCTCTGTGATGCCGAGCACCTTCTCCGCCGAGGCGGGGTCGAGCGCTGCGGTGTGCTCGTCGAGCA
>CAJOFI010000038.1:8378-14738 GCA_905233595.1 uncultured Oscillospiraceae bacterium
GAAACTCCTCGCGGTCGGCGCGGCTCACGCGGCTGAGCCAGCCGCCCCTCCCGGCGGCGAGGGCGAGGTTTTCCTCGATGCTCATGCCGGGGGCGCTGCCGCGCATCGGGTCCTGGAAGAGGCGGCCGATGTCCCTGGCGCGCCGATACTCGGGCAGAAGGGTGAGATCGCGCCCGTCCAGGCTGATGCTGCCGCCATCGGTGATGAAGCTGCCGCAGATTGCGCCGAAGAGCGTGGACTTGCCCGCGCCGTTTGCGCCGATGATCGTGACGAACTCCCCGTCCTCCACGCGCAGGCTCAGATCGTCCAGCGCTTTTTTGGCGTTGACGGTGCCGGGGTTGAAGGTCTTGGAGACGTGGGAAATGTCAAGCACAGTCAGTCCCCCCTTCCCGCGCGGTGGGCGAGCCGCCGCTTCATCAGCGGAAGCTGCGTCTTGAGATAGGGCCCCGCGATGGCGATGATGACGATCACGGCGGAGACCAGCTTGAGCATGAAGGCGGGCATGTTAAAGCGCAGCGCCACGGTGTACACCAGGCGGAAGACGATCGCGCCCAGCACCGCGCCGATCGCGCGCGCGGGGATCTTCCCCTTCCCGAGGAAGGCGTTTCCGATCAGAAGGCTCGCGAGCGCCACGGTGACCATGCCGGTTCCGATGTCGATGTTCACGGACTTCTGGCTCTGTGCGAGCAGGCAGCCGGAGAGGGCGGTGAAGGCGTTTGCGATCACAAGCCCGACGATGGTGGTGAAGGCGGGGTTAATGGACGAGGAGCGCACCATATCCGGGTTATTGCCGGTCGCGCGGATGGCAAGCCCCAGGCGCGTGCGCAGAAAGAGCGCGAGAAAGACGATCACGAGCGCCACCGCGCAGAGCGCGACGAGCAGCTTATACTGATCGCGCAGCGCCGTTCCGGCGAGGGCGCGCTTGAGCCAGGTGAAGACCGTCTCGGTCTTATTCATGTTCAAAAGGGAGGAATTGCCCATCACGGCGATGTTGATGGAGTAAAGCCCCGTGTTCACGATGATACCGGAGAGCAGGCTGTCGATGCCCATTTTGGTCTGCAAAAGCGCGGTCACAAAGCCCGAGAGCATGCCCGCGAGCATGGCGGCGGGGATGCTCAGCCAGGGGTGCCCCGCAAGGGCGACCACCGCGCCCACCGTCGCGCCCAGCGTAAAGCAGCCGTCGGTCGATAGGTCGCACACGTTCAGCATCGAATAGCTCAGAAACAGCGCCAGCACGGTCAGGGAGCTGATCAGCCCCAGCTCCAGCGCGGTTTGCCCCAGCACGAGGACAGAACCCAGATTCATTGACTCAACTCCCTAAGCCCGGTCGAACCGGGGATAAAATGAATAAATACGGTGTCCCCTTCGGGGACGGATCGAAACTCTGTTGGTTATAAAACCTGGCCGCCTGCCTCCCCAGCCGCGAAGCGGCGAAGAGGGGGAGGTGCCCCGGAGGGGCGGAAGGGGCGTGCAGCAGCTCCGCCCCCTCAAGGCTGTTTACCCGAGATCGGAGAAGCTCTCGGCGGTGGTGATGCTCTGCACCTTGGTGCAGAAGGGGGCGATGGCCTCGCTCACGGCGTCGTAGTCAAGCCCCAGCGCGGCGCAGGTCTCGGTGTTGACGGTGGCGGTGCCGTTGTCGAAGGTCTTGACCGGGGTGGAGGCAGGCTCCGCGCCCTCGAGCAGGATCTGGGCGATCATGTCTGCGGTCTCGACGCCGAGGTTCGCGTAGTCCACGCCGTAGCCGAGGAAGGCGCCGTTGAGCGCAAAGGAATCCGCCCCGGTGTAGTGCGGGATGCCCGCCGCCGCGAGCTCCTCATAGATCGAGAGCTCGGCGGTCATGATGGTGTTGTCGGTCGGGGTGAAGATCGCGTCCACCTTGTCGGCGATCAGCGCCTGGGCGGCGAGGCTGACCTCCTCCACGTTGGTGCCGGTGCGCTCGACGATTTTCACGCCCTTGGCGTCCAAAAACTCCTTCGCGGCGGCGATGGGCGCGGTGGAGGCGTCCTGCCCCACGTCATAGAGGAGCCCCACGGAGGCGGCGTCCGGGTTCACGGCGAAGATCAGGTTCATGACGGCGTTGGTGTCCAGATAGTCGGAGGTGCCGGTGACGTTCGCGCCGGGCGCCTCGAGGCTCTCCACGAGCCCCGCGCCCACGGGGTCGGACACGGCGGCGAAGACCACGGGGATCTGATTGTCCTCGGTGGCCGCCTGCATCCCCATGGCGACCGGCGTCGCGACGCCGACCATGAGATCGACGCTCTGCGCCTCAAAATTTGCGATGATCTGGTTCATGACGTTGGCGTCCGCCTGGCAGTTGTCGTAGAGGATCTCAAAGTGCACACCCTTCTCCGCGCCGATGGCGTCGAGGCGGCTCTGGATGTTCTCCACGATCTGGTTGAGGGAGGCGTCGTCCACGAAATTGCAGATACCGAGCTTGTAGCTCACGCCCTCGGGCGAGGGGACGTAGCCCTCCTCCGCGCCCTCCTTCTCCGGGGCGGCCTCGGCGGCAGGCTCCGCGGCGCTGTTCTCCGCGGGCTTGGCGGTTTTCGGCGCGTCGCCGCAGGCGCAGAGCGCGAGAACGAGCGCAAGAGTCAGCAGTATGGCAAGCAGTTTTTTCATTTTCATTCGTCCTTTCTTTGATCCAGTGTTTTTTCCTCTTCGTGTCGCGTGTTCAGCCACGCCATCGTCTGGTGTACAGCTTCATCGGTCTCACCTCATACAAAATAAAAAATCCCGCCCCAACAAGAGCAAATCGCTTTGCTGGGACAGGATCAGACGACAAATCCTGCGGTGCCACCCGGCTTGGCGCGAAGCGCGCCCACTTTTGCGCATACCAACATATGCCGGCCTTTGTTCACGGAGCGCCATCTCCGGCTCACATACTCGGGTCGCCCCTTTCCGCTCGCCCTCAGAAGCCCATTCGGCAGCCGCTTTCCCGCCGCGCTTCCACCGCCCGCGGCTCGCTTTGTGAAAAGGATGGGTGCCTACTCACTCTTCTTCAACGGTTTACACAATTAAATCACGTTTTCCTGCTTCTGTCAAGGGGCGAAGGCGCTTTTGTGGATTCTGCCCTGTTACCCCTTTACAATGCGCAAAATATCGTTGAACATCACGAAGGCCATCAGCCCCAGCAGCAGCACCATGCCCGCCGCGTGCACCATGCCCTCGTATTTGGGATCGAGCTTTTTGCGCGTGACGGCCTCGATGACCGTGCTCACCAGCAGCAGGAACACGCGCCCGCCGTCCAGCGCCGGGATGGGCAGCATGTTCATGATCGAGAGGTTCACCGCGATGAACGCGCCGAGGTAGAGGATATCCTGCACCGCGTCCGCGGTGCTCGCCGCCTGCTCGCCGGTCTCGGCCATGAGGTTTACGATGCCGACGGGGCCGGACATATCCTTCACGCCGACCTGGCCGCTCACGAGCTGGCGCAGCCCCTGCCAGACCATGCGCCCGAAGCCCATGCAGCTGCCCCAGGCGCGGCTGAGCCTCACGAGGGGCGTGGCCTCCTCCGTGCCGAAGTAGAAGCCGTACATCTTGTTTTCATAGCCCTCGTACTCCACAGGCTCCAGCGCGAAATCCCTGAACCGTACCTTTTTCCCCTCGCGCAGCACCACGATGTCATAGGTGCCGTCGCCCTGGCTGAGGAAATCGCCCACTTCGTAGCTCTCATAGATGCGGTGCCCGTCGATCCTGTAAAAGCGGTCGCCCACCTGCAGCGCCTCCGCCCCCTCGTAGGGGCAGCCGTCCATGAAGCCGCTGAGGATCGGCGCATAGAAGGCCTGGGCGTTTGCGTAGAGGCAGAGCACGATTACAAAGCCCAGCAGAAAGTTCATCGCCGAGCCCGCGCAGAGGATGAGCACGCGCTTCCAGGCGGCGGCGTTGGTGAAGGCGCGGGGGTCCTCCGAGCTCTCGTCCTCCCCCGCCATGGCGCAGTAGCCCCCGATGGGCAGCAGCCGCAGGGAATAGAGGGTCTCGCCCTTCTGCTTTTTGAAGAGCGCGGGGCCCATGCCGATGGCGAATTCTTCGACCTTCACGCCGCAGGCCTTGGCGACGATGAAGTGCCCGAACTCATGAATGCCGATCAGCACGCCGAAAATCAGAACCGCAAACAGGATATAAACGATGGTCATAGGCACATTTCTCCGAAATTGAATGAAGAATGAATAGTGAAAAATGAAGGCGTCGCTTCGCGACGGATCATAATTTGTCCCCACAGGGGACACCATAGTTTTTCATTATTAAAATGCTTCTCTTACAAAGGCTCTCGCGGCTTCGTCGGCGGCGAGGATGGTGTCGAGATCGCTTGCCGCGGTGACGCCGACCGTCTCCACCGCCTGGGCGGCGGCGTCGTAGATGCGGTTGTAGCCCAGCTCCCCGCGCAGGAACTTGTGCACCGCGACCTCGTTCGCGGCGCTCATGACGCAGGGGGCGGTGCCGCCGCGTTTGGCGCAGTCCATCGCAAGCTTGAGGCAGGGGAAATTCACGAGGTCAGGCTCTTCAAAGCTCAGATCGCGCAGCTTCCAGAAGTCGAGATGCTCAAACAGCGAGGGGCAGCGCTCCGGATACGTCAGCGCAAGCTGGATGGGAAGCCCCATGTCCGGCACGCCGAGCTGGGCGATCACCGTGCCGTCCACCAGCTCCACCATAGAGTGTATGACGCTCTGGGGGTGAATAACCACCGTAATGTCCTCGGGCTTGACAGAAAAGAGGTGCATGGCCTCCACAAACTCCAGCCCCTTGTTCATGAGCGTGGAGCTGTCCACGGAGATCTTCGCCCCCATGCTCCAGTTGGGGTGCGCGACCGCCTGCGCGGGCGTGACGCATTCCAGCTCCTCGCGCTTCTTTCCCCGGAAGGGGCCGCCGGAGCCGGTGAGCAGGATTTTGTGCAGCTCCCCCGCTCCCCTGCCCGTGAGGCACTGGAAGATGGCGGAGTGCTCGGAATCGACGGGCACGATCTCCGCGCCCTTCTCCCTTGCCCGCGCCATGACGAGCTCGCCCGCGCAGACCAGCGTCTCCTTATTGGCAAGGGCGATGCGCTTTCTCTCGTCGATGGCGGCGAGGGTCGGCTTTAGCCCCACCGCGCCAGAGACCGCCGTCACCACGCAATCGCTCTCCGGGAGCGTCGCGGCCTCAATCAGCCCCTCCATGCCGGAGCCGACGCGGATATCGGTATCCGCCACGGCGAGCTTGAACTGCTTTGCCGCCGCCTCGTCATAGACCGCGACGAAGGCGGGCTTGAACTTTCTCGCCTGCTGCTCGAGCAGGTCGATTTTCCGGTTCGCGGTCAGCGCCGCGACACGGATGCCCGTATGCTCGGCCACGGCGGCGGTCTGCCGCCCGATGGAGCCGGTGCAGCCGAGAATGGAAATGCTCTTGACCATATCTCAATCCTCTGTTTATCTCCTTATCTCTTTAATCTCTTCAGCTCCGCCTTCCGCTCAGCACTCACACGGCAGCTCTCCACGGCCTTTTGGATCGTCTTGTTGTGCGTCCAGGGCTCGAGGCGCTTTTCCGTGAGATAGGGCAGCGCCGCCTCATACTGCTTGGCAAGCGCCGTTGCAAAGTACCAGGCGATCATCATGCGGACGTAGTATTCCTCCGAATGTACCGAAGCAACCCATTCAAGATAGCGGGGGTCAAACGCTTCGTCCAGAAAATGCGTCATCAGCATCCCGATCCCATAGCGGACGGTGTAGGTCTCTCCGGAGGAGAGCCATGCGGGGATGCGCGCAAGGAGCCCTGCGCGGTTCTTTTTGAACACCGGCGGGCGCAGGGAGTCGCAGGTCGCCCAATTGTCAACATAGGGCAGGAAGCGCTCCAGCTCCGTCATGCAGGCGTCAAAATCCCGGAGCTGCTCGATCAAAAAGGCGTGAAGGCTGTTTTCCTCCAGATAGCGGTGCGGAAGCGCCGCCAGAAAGCCGGACACATCCTCTGTTTTATATAACTCCCTCGCGAGCTTTCGCAAATCCGGCGTGCGCGCGCCGAGGATCGTTTCCGGGTCCAGGTTTGGGATCAGCCTTGCCACGAACGCGGCGTTCTTCTCATCCCGCAGCGCAAAGAGCTTTTGTTGAACATCCATCATGGCAATTCTCAAAACTCACGACTCAAAACTATTTCACTCCGCCGTAGCGGCGGTCCCTGCGGTTAAATTCCTCGATCGCCTTGTCAAGCTCAGCGGGCGTGAAGTCCGGCCAGAGTACGTCCGTAAAGTAAAACTCCGCGTAGGCGCACTGCCAGAGCAGGAAGTTTGAAAGCCGCTGCTCTCCGCCCGGGCGGATCAGCAGATCGGGGTCGGGCACATTCGCGGAATAGAGATAGCGGGAAAACCGCTCCTCCGTCAAATCTCCGTCCGCCCTG
>CAJOFI010000039.1 GCA_905233595.1 uncultured Oscillospiraceae bacterium
ATAAAAAGGCACAGCAATAAGGCGGACAGGCGTCCGCCAAAAAAAATGATATACAGAAGGCTGAAATTATGCTACTCTGTAGATGAAGCTCACGGCAGTTTTGCCGGTCAGGACACGAGGTCTATGTCGATTTGGGCGAATCGGGGAAATGAACCTTGCGATGAGAGCTTCAACAACAGGCGGAGACATGTTCGAGCGGAAGAATTGTCTGCAAATGTACGCGGCGTCGGAGAAGTTTGCCTGATAAACAAATTTCTTTTTGCCTTGCTGAATGACTACGGAACGGGTAATCAATTCAGAGAAGTTGTACATGGTAAGGGCGGCAAAGATTTCCTGGAGGACATGCTCCGTCTTTTTGCTGTGGAAATGGAGCAGGCCAATGGTGTATTTGAGGTCGCGGAAAGAAGTCTCAATGCCCCAGCGCATGGCATAGAGGGCTTTGAGATCATCAGGCGGGAAATCGCTTGGATGGAGATTGGTGAGGATGGTCTCGAAAGAATCGTGGGATAATTTGAAACGGACAACGCGGAAAGAAATGGGATAAAAGGAAAGTGGGACATTTCTCTGCTTTGCAGGCAGATAATCGAATACGGTTGAAGCAGGGATGCATTTGTATTGATTTCTGTTCTTGAGCAGATGTTTTGCGTAATTGGTCTGTTTGCGTGTCAGATGCAGTTGAACAGGAAAGTCGAACTCATCATCGACAGGAAGATCAAGACCGCTGACAATACCTTTGTTGGAATCTTTGACGCGAATGAGGAATTTCCAGCCTTTTTCTTGGATGTGAGCCATAACGTTGTAGGATTCAAGGCCTCTGTCTGCAATGAGCAGAACATCGCGTAAGGGCGAATCGTCAACCATGTTTGATAAGGCTCTGTGCTCATTGATTTTAAGGCGCTTTTGGATGGCAGCGTCGCAGTAGGTGTGCTGGAGCAGGTCATAGAGGGCGTTAAGGTGCAGAAGGCTGTAAGGCTTTTGCCCATTAGCTCCGGGGAAATAGGATGCGGGCTCATTGGGATTCGTGGGGATATGGATGTCCGAGCCGTCAAAGGCCAGCAAGCGGAAGCCTCTGTATCGGAGGTTGCCATCAGTTCGCCGGGCGAACTGATGGAAGATGTATTCCAACGCCTCGGACATAATTTTTGCTCGTTGTTGGACAAAAGCAGCTGAAGTGGCGACATTCGGCGAAAAACCGAAATAGTCCAACATCTCGTGGTTGAGCGTGCCGCCTCCCATGCCCAATATCAGCTTAAAAACCTGATGCAGAGGCAGTTTGCGGTTTCGGGTGAAGTCCTTTTCGGGTTCTTTCAGGAACTGACGGTTTTCGCAAGTCTGAGAGATAAGAGAAAATAGGATGCGTTTGATCTTTTCTGGCTTCATGTGTCGGCCTCCTTGTTATGAGATGCAGGGGACATGTCTCATAACAAAGGCCGCTTTCGCTGCATCTGTCAGCGAAAGCGGCCGCACAAAATTGATCATTTGTCAAGTGTTTTCGATAAAAATCTCAAAAAAAGAGCCACCCTCATCTCAGTTCCTGAGATGAGGGTGGTATGTCATCTTATCTTAATGACATTGGCCGTACGGCGGTGTTTTTTTATGTGTCTTACAGCAGGTTCTCCTCGGTCTCCTTGTCAAAGAGATGCATCAGCTTCGGCTGGAAGGTGAACTTGACGGCGCTGCCGTTTGCGACGGACTTGCCCTCGAGCTCGGTGGTCGGAACGACCGCGACGACGTCCTGGCCGCTCGCATTCATGTGCAGGTGCAGCTCGGAGCCCATCATTTCGCTGACGTCGATCTTGCCGTCGATGCCCGCGTCGCCCAGCGTGACATGCACCGGACGCACGCCCGCGACGACGTCCTTGGCCGGCACGTTCTTCGCGGCGAGCGCCTTGTTCTGCTCGTCGGTGAGGGCGACCTTGTGACCCAGCACCTCAACGGCGTACTTGTCGCCTTCGCGGAGCAGCTTGGAGCCGGGGAAGAAGTTCATCTGCGGCGTGCCGATGAAGCCCGCGACGAACAGGTTCTTCGGATGGTTGAACACCTCCTGCGGGGTGCCGATCTGCTGGATGTAGCCGTCCTTCATGATGACGATGCGGTCGCCCAGCGTCATGGCCTCGGTCTGGTCATGGGTGACGTACATGAAGGTGGTGTTGATGCGCTGACGCAGCTTGATGATCTCAGCGCGCATCTCGTTACGGAGCTTGGCGTCGAGGTTGGACAGAGGCTCGTCCATCAGCATGACCTTCGGGTCACGCACGATGGCGCGGCCGATGGCGACACGCTGACGCTGACCGCCGGACAGCGCCTTGGGCTTACGCTCGAGGTACTGGGTAATGTCGAGGATCTCTGCGGCCTCACGGACCTTCTTGTCGATGACGTCCTTCGGCTCCTTGCGCAGCTTCAGGGAGAAGGCCATGTTGTCGTACACGGTCATATGGGGATAGAGGGCGTAGTTCTGGAAAACCATGGCGATATCACGATCCTTGGGGGCCACGTCGTTCATGACCTTGCCGTCGATGATGAGCTCGCCGCCGGAAATCTCTTCAAGACCTGCGACCATACGCAGGGTGGTGGACTTGCCGCAGCCGGAGGGGCCGACCAGAACGATGAATTCCTTGTCCTTGATGTCGAGGTTGAACGCCTGAACGGCGACGACGCCTTCATCGGTGATCTGGAGGTTGACCTTCTTCTTCTCGGGTTCGTCCGCTTTCTTTTTCTTGGACTTCTTCTGCTCACCGCTTACAAAGGGGTAGACCTTCTTGATGTTTTTGAGCTGAACAGTTGCCATGCATTCCGGCTCTGCACACAGAGCCTCCGCTTGCTGTGTGCTCACGGCCATCGGCTTGCGACGCGCCGCTTTGCGACAGGTCTCCACACTGCCGCAGCCCGAGCCCGGGCCAGAACTTTTCCTCCTTTTTTGTATGTACCCCCGCCAGAAAGTGGAGTGGCAAAGGGTCATCGGAATTTATATGTGATGGGCGTTTCGCCCGGATCACCGCACAGTAGTTCCAATGCTAAATCTGAGTATAAACGAAGCGCCGCAGGCTTGCAAGAGCAAATTCGCGGCGCGGAAAATTTTGTGAATTGTCCATAAGCATACGGCTTCCGATTTGTAGTATTTGACGATTGGGGGGCTGTGAAATCTTCGTCTTCACAACCCCCGGTTTTCAGTTTTCAGGCAGAAATCTGCCCCGCTTTTCTAAAAAAAACCAAAAACTGCATCAGGTCACCAGCGCGCCGAGGAGCAGGACGCCCCGCACGCGCTCGTAGATCGCGTCGAAGTCCGCGATGGGCAGGGGGTTGACGCCGCGCCCCAGCTCGAGCGTGAAGCCCGGGCGGACGTAGTCCTGGATGAACCAGTCCTTATAGCCGGCAAAGCCCGAGGCGAAGGGGGTCTCCTCCGCCGCGTAGCCCGAGAGGTCGGAGAAGAGCGCCGCGATCTCCCCGGCGCCCGGCACCTCCACGTCGAGGTAGCGCCAGTAGATCACCTCGCCCTGCGTGTGCAGCGAGAGCGTGAGCGCGGGGTCGAAGGCGCGGGTATAGTCGTACATCGCGCGGCTCTCCGGCGCGCTGAGCGGAGACGCGCCGACGTAATCCCCCGGCGCGGGGGAGGTGACGCCGAGGGCGTATTTGTTCTCCCTCGCCTGCTCCCAGAGCGCGGGGTACTGGAGGTCTAAGTCAACGCCCCGGATATTGGCCTTCCAGCTGCGCGGGCAGGGAGCCTCCTCCCAGGCGCGCCCCTGCGTGAGCTCCCCGGTCACGAGATCCACGCCGTCGGGGTTGACGCAGGGGATGAGCGTGACGCTTGCGTAGTCGAGAAGCTCGGCGGCGTCGGTGCCCATCAGCGCGCCGCCCCTCGCCGCGGCCTCGCCCAGCTCCTCGGCAAAGCGCAGCAGCACCGGGATCGTGATCCACTCGTTGGCGTGGTGGGCGGCGTTGTAGAGCACGCGGTTCGCGCCCTGCCCCATTTGCAGGCTCCAGAGCGGTCTGCCCAGCGCGCTGCGCCCGATGGAGCCCGCGCGCAGGGCGGGATAGCGCGCCGCAAGCCCCTCCACGCAGCAGGCGACGAGCTCCGCGCAGTAGTCGATGCCCGTGGGCACGACCGCGAAGGGCAGCGGCACGGCGATCTCGGCGCCGAGGGGGATGCTCTCCGGCGCGAGGGCGGGGTTTGCCGCCATCACCGCGCCAAGCTCCGCCCCGTAGAGCCGGGAGATCGACCAGAAGCTCTCGCCCCGCCGCACCCGATGCGTGAGATAGCCCGTGTACCAGGGTCTGAGCGCCCGGTGGGTCATCTCGCCGACGACGCCGTCGGGCTTTAAGCCCATGCGGCGCTGAAACGCGGCGACGGCCTCGCGCGTCGCGTTGCCGAAGCGCCCGTCGGTCTGCAGCACGGCGATCCCCGACCGGTTCAGCGCAAGCTGCAAAAGCTGCACCAGCGGCCCCCGGCTTCCCTCGCGCAGAGTTCTCATAGCATCCCCTCCAAGCCTTTTTTCACAATCTATGCAAAGGGAATTTTTTATATGCCGCTTTTTGTTGACTTCACGGATTACCTATACTAAAATAGAAGGCAGGCAGTCGGGAGGCGCGCGGCTGTGTCCTCCCACCTCGAAAAAAATACAATAAGGAAGGTGCCATATGAGTAAAGACAAAAAGAAGGAGAAGAAGCTCAAGGGCGAGAAGCCTGTGAAGAACGACGAAAACGCCCTCATCAAGGAGGAGATCAAGGCCATGCGCGCCCATCTCATGGGCCTGCAGCAGACCATCCGCGAGAAGGGGCTGCCCATCATCGTGCTGGTGGAGGGCTGGGCGGCCGCCGGGAAGGGCAGCCTCATCAACGAGCTCATCAGCGAGCTCGACCCACGCTTTTACAGCGTCGTCTCCCCGGCGGTCGTGCCGGAGAACGAGGTGCGCTATCCCTTCCTCTACCCCTACGCCAAGGCGATCCCCGAGGACGGGAAGATCACCTTCTACGATTCCGGCTGGATGGAGGACTGCGTGCGCAAGCTCCTGCGCCGGGAGATCACCTGGGAGACCTACAAGATGCGCCTGCGCGCGGTGGGCGAGTTCGAGCGGCAGCTGCGCGACGGGGGTTACCTGCTGCTCAAGCTGTTCGTGGACATCGACCGCGAGGAGCAGCACAAGCGCCTGCGCGCCCTGCGGGAGAATTACGAGACGGCCTGGCGCGTGACGGAGGAGGATCTCTGGCAGCACCAGGAGCACAAGCTCTTCAGCAAGGCCTATGAGGACTTCATGGACAAGACCGACGAGGTCATCCCCTGGCACGTGCTCGACGGCAGCCGGAAGACCCACGCCGCCCACAAGGCGCTCGAGCTGCTGACCGGGCTCGTAGACAAGGCGCTCGAGCAGGGGCGCTACGTGGGCAAGCCCTTCAAGGCGGACTTCCCGCTCCAGCAGCTCCCGAAGCTCAGCGAGGTCGATCTCTCCCCGGTCATCAGCGACGAGGAGTACAAGAAGGAGCTCAAGAAGCTGCAAAAGCGCCTGGGCGAGCTGCATAACGTGATCTACCGCAAGAAGATCCCCGTGATCCTCTGCTACGAGGGCTGGGACGCGGCCGGCAAGGGCGGCAACATCCGCCGTATCGCCAGACCCCTCGACCCGCGCGGCTGCGACGTGATGCCCATCGCCTCCCCCACGCCCGAGGAGCTGCACCGCCAGTACCTCTGGCGCTTCTGGAAGCGGCTTCCGAGGAGCGGGCACATCTGCATCTTCGACCGCACCTGGTACGGGCGCGTGATGGTGGAGCGGCTGGAGGGCTTCTGCTCGGAGGACGACTGGAAGCGCGCCTACAACGAGATCAACGAGTTCGAGCGCCAGCTCACCGACTGGGGCGCCGTGGTGCTCAAGTTCTGGATCCACATCGACCAGGACACCCAGCTCGCCCGCTTCACCGACCGGCAGAATACCCCGGAGAAGCAGTGGAAGCTCACGGACGAGGATTGGCGCAACCGCGAGAAGTGGCCGCAGTATGAGCAGGCCATCGACGAGATGCTCGAGAAGACGAGCACCGAGAACGCCCCCTGGTTCATCATCGAGTCCAACGACAAGAAGTACGCCCGCATCAAGACCCTGAAAATCGTCATCGAGGCGCTGGAAAAGGCCATCGAGAATAAAATGTAAAGAATAGAGTAATTGTATGGCGACGAAGGATAAAGAGAAAAAAGCCCCGCCCTCCGCGGAGCCGGAGAGCATTTACATCAACCGGGAGCTGAGCTGGCTGGCCTTCAACCTGCGCGTGCTGCAGGAGGCGGCCGACCCGACGGTGCCGCTTCTGGAGCGGCTCAAGTTCCTGATGATCTACCAGTCGAACCTGGAGGAATTCTACCGGGTGCGCATCGGCATCATGTCCCACCGGGCGATGCTGACGCCGGACAAGGCCGATCCCCTCTCCGGCCTGCTGCCGGACGCGGTCATCAACGAGGTGCTGCGCGTCACGCGCGAGCAGCAGAGCATGATGGAGAGCATCTGGAAGGCCATCCGCGAGGAGCTGCGCGTCAACAAGGTGGACGTGCTGGACTTCAAGAAGATCAGCAAGGTGGACGAGCTGATGAGCAAGAAGCTCTTCGGCGACATCCGCGACCTGCTGGTCCCCAAGATCATCGACATGGATCAGGCGCTGCCCTTTTTGTGGAGCGGGGAATCCAACGTCGTTGCCTTCCTGGGTCGGGGCACGGAGCAGAAGCTCTGCATCATCCCCATCCACCGCGTCCCGGCCTATCTGAGCTTTGAGATCGACGGCTGCCAGAAGATCGTGCTGACGCCCCAGCTTGTGCGCCACTTCCTGCCGCTGCTGCTCAAGAAGGAGAACATCCTGCAGTCGGCCATCGTGGAGGTCACGCGCAACGCCGACGTCTTCCTCTCCGACGTGCAGGATCACGCGGACGACGACCTGCGCCAGAAGGTCTCCACCATGCTGACCAAGCGGCGGCGGGAGATGCCGGTGCGCGTGCGCATCTACGGCAAGCTCTCCGAGCCCGCGAAGGCGACGCTGCTCAAAAAGCTGCGCATGCCGGAGGAGCGCGTCTTCACCCAGAACGTGCCCTTTGACCTGTCCTTCCGCTCCTGCATCGGCGGGCATGACAGCTTCCGCTACGAGGAGCGCAGGCCCGCGAGGGACATCGGGCTGAAAAAGGGCGAATACTTCTCCTACATCGAAAAGCACGACCTGCTCATGTGCTTCCCCTTCCAGAGCATGATGCCCTTCGTCGATCTCATCTACGAGGCGGCGGACGATCCGGAGGTGCTGTCGATCAAGATCACGCTCTACCGCATGGCGGCGAGCAGCAAGATCGCGGCGGCGCTGGCCTATGCCGCCGACAAGGGGAAGGACGTGCTCTGCCTGCTCGAGCTTCGCGCGAGGTTTGACGAGCAGAACAACATCGACTATTCCGAGATGCTCGAGGACGCGGGCTGCCGCGTGATCTACGGCCTGCCCGAGCACAAGGTGCACAGCAAGCTCTGCGTCATCACGCGCCAGCACGCGGGCAACTTCTCCCGCATCACCCAGGTGGGCACCGGCAACTACAACGAGGTCACCGGCGAGCAGTACACCGACCTCTCCCTCATCACCGCGCGGGAGGAGGCGGGGCTGGACGCCGAGGCCGCCTTCGCCGCGCTCACAAACGGCGAGATCCCGCCCGAGGCGCACTGCCTCTGGATCGCGCCGCTGACCTTCAAGCCCAGGCTCATGGAAATGCTCGAGCGCGAGCGGCTCAAGGGCGAGAAGGGGCGCGTCGCCATCAAGGCCAACGCCCTGAACAACGTGGACGTGATGGAAAAGCTCATCGAGTGCTCCCAGGCGGGCGTGAAGGTGGAGCTCTTCATCCGAGGCATCTGCTCGCTGCGCCCGGGCGTACCCGGCATGACGGAGAACATCACGGTCAAGAGCGTGGTGGGGCGCTGGCTGGAGCATTCGCGTATTTACAGCTTCGGCGAGGGCGAGGAGCAGCGGCTCTTCATCGGCTCGGGCGACATGCTCAACCGCAATCTCGAGCGGCGCGTGGAGGCCTTCATTGAGGCCGTCACCCCCGACACGCGCGAGCAGCTCAACGAGGTGCTCGACGCCCTGCGCAGCGACCGGGAGAAATCCCGCCGCATGCTCCCCGACGGGAGCTACATCCGCGAGGAGGGCGGCGAGGGTACCAGCTCGCAGGAGGCGCTCTACCGCATTTTCAGCGCCCGCAAGGTCGAGCCCGTGACCGTGGAGCCGGAACCCGAACCCGAGCCGGAGGCAGAGCCCCTTCTCCCCCTGCCCGAAGCGCGAGAGGCGGAACCCCTCCCCTCTCCGCCCGAGGAGCTTTACGAGGAAGAGGAGGAGGAGTCGCCGGGCGGTCTGCGCGGCTGGCTCTGGCGGATCTTTCACAGGGGATAAGACTGAAAACTGAAAACTGAAAACTGAAGAATGAAGAATTATGGTGTCGCTTCGCGACGGTTTTTAATTAGGAACTGTTCCGAAACGAAGCGGAGTCGTAGGCTTCCATTACGATATTCTATAGAAACCGGAGGACGATCATGGCAGAAAAGTATAACATTTGTCTGGACGTGGGCGGCACGAAGGTGCTGGGCGTCATCTTCAATGAGAAGGACGAGATCATTTACCGTCTGAAAAAGCGCTCCAAGAGCGGCGGCGAGGGCGCGGCCGACGTGGAGAAGGTCATCATCGACGTGGTGGAGGAGATGATCAGGGAGTCCGGCATCGACCGGAAAAAGCTCAACGCCATCGCCTCCTGCGCGCCCGGCGTTATCGACCAGGACACCGGCGTCGTGCTCTTCACGCCGAATCTCCCCTGGCGCAACTACGACCTCGCCGGGGCGATGCGCAAGCAGTTCGGCGTGCCCTTCTTCGTGGGCAACGACGTGAACCTCGGCGTGCTCGGCGAATACAAGTTCGGCGCGGCGAAGGGCTACAAGAACATTGCGGGCTTCTTCGTGGGCACCGGCATG
Organism: uncultured Oscillospiraceae bacterium; assembly: GCA_905233595.1. Taxonomy (GTDB): domain Bacteria; phylum Bacillota; class Clostridia; order Oscillospirales; family Oscillospiraceae; genus Limivicinus. Next base: position 8,962 of record CAJOFI010000039.1, read on the forward strand.
GGCGGCGGGCTCGTGCTCGACGGCAAGCTCTTCACCGGCAACCAGTTCAAGGCCGCCGAGTACGGCCACATGATCCTCGACCCCGAAGGCCCCCTCTGCAACTGCGGGCAGCGCGGCTGCCTCGAGGCTTTCTCGAGCAAGCAGGGCATGAGCGCCTACATCCGGCAGCAGGTGTCGCGCGGGCGCGAGACGCTGATGGCGGACGCGGTGACGGACGGGGTGTTCCGCTCCAAGCGGCTCAAGAAGGCGCTCGAGGCCAACGACGCCGTGGCGATGGAGGCGGTGGATCGCGCCTGCCACTATCTCGCGGTCGCGACCGGCAACATCATCAACACCCTCTCGCCCGATCTGGTGCTCTACGGCGGCGGCGTGATCGAGGCCGTGGGCGACGTGTTTTTGGAGAAGGTGCTCCGTGAGGTCGATCGCTACTGCATGCCCGCGATCCGCTCCACCGTGGACATCAAGATTGCCGCCCTGGGTGACGATTCGATCCTCTACGGGGATCTCGCGCTTATCAAGGGGCTGTGAGTATGCGCTATCCGGTATCCGCAGGCGACGCCCTGCATCTGATAGGGTCACTCGGCGCACGTATGGACTACACGGTGCGCCTCAAGCTTCGTCTGGCAGACGCGGTGGACGGCGATATGCTGCGCCGCGCGGCGGAGAAGGCCCAGCGGCGCTACCCCTATCTCAGCGTCCGTCTGTGCCGGGACGAGAACAACTATTTCTATGAGGACAACCCCGCGCCGATCGTGGTGAAGCAGGGCGTCGGGCGCATGAGCCTGAACGCGGCGGAATCCAACTACCACGTCTGGGGCGTGAGCTATGAGGGGGACTGCCTCTGCCTGGAGTTTTCCCACGGCATCGCGGACGGCAACGGGATGTACAGGGTGCTCGCTACGCTCCTGTACTACTACTGCGCCGAGCGCTACGGCGTGAGCGACCACACGGGCATCCGCACGCTGGACGATC
>CAJOFI010000040.1:0-2010 GCA_905233595.1 uncultured Oscillospiraceae bacterium
CCGGGAAGGTGATAGCCCCAGAGCATCGGGAACACGGCCTTCTCCCCGGCGCGGCTGGTCGCGAGCACCGGCACCAGGGAATCGGGGCAGACCTCGCCCTGCGTGCTCAGCGGCCTTGCGATCCGCTGGATGTTGTTCTGATAGAGCTTTGAGCGCTGCGCGGCCTCCACGATGGGGCGCAGCTTCGGGGACATCTCCATATAATAGCGGCAGCACATGCTTATTCCTCCTCGCTCTCTTCCAGCCGAAGCTGGGCGAGATCGGCAAATTCGATCTCCTGATCGCCGATGCGGATCGACCGGCGCAGCACGGGATCGACCCGCCACACCACGCCGCTCACCGTCTCATAGCTTCCGCGCAGCCCGTAGGCCTCGTGGTTTTCGTCCTGGCAGGGCAGATAATAGACCGCCGTCGCCCGGACGCGGTTATCCCGCGCCACGCGGAGGTTTTTCGTCTTCTCGTAGAGGAGGGCGAGCGTGCTGTCGAGCCGTCTCTGCTCCTCCTCGTTCAGCTCCCGCCTGCACACGTAGCGCTGAAGCTTCTCGTCGATAGCCTCCTCGAAGCCCTTGAGCGCGGAGAAGGGGGAGAAGATCTTCGCCCGCTGGCTCAGGCGCATCTTCGGGTGCCGAAGGGAAAACTCGTCATACGCGCCGTGTATCGGCCGACCCTGCTCGTAGGCGAAACGGTATTTGCTTTCCACTGTCTGTTCCATGGCTCTTACGCGCGGTGGCCGCCGATCTGCGTGTTGCGCTCGATGGCGGTCGCGCCCTCCTGAAAGTTGATGCCCTTGAGAAGCGAATTCGCGCCGTATTTCTTCCGCACCTCCAGCATGGCGGCCTCCAGCTTCCGCTCCTTTTCCAGCGCCTCGTAGTCGGAAAAGAGGTCGAGCTGGAAAACGCTCGTGTCCGTCCTCACGTCCTCCGCGCCGATGCCGAGGCGGCGAAAGAGCAGGCTGTGATCGGTTTTCGCGTCGAAGGCGCTGAGAAGGGCGGGCGCGATCACGCTCAGCGCGTTCGTCCGGCTGCGCAGGCGGACGCTGCCGCCGCTGTGCGCCGGGTGCAGCCGCCCGTAGAAGTCGGTCTTTACAGGCCCCGCGTAGTTCGGGTGGACTTCCAGACTTTTATAATCGTAGGAGACCCACCAGCCGAGGGCGGGCGTCGTCAGGTTCCTGGTAAACAGATCCGCGCACAGCAGCTCCAGCATCTCCTGAAAGACGACGCGCGCCTCCGCGTAAGAATAGGGACGGGGGAGCACCTGCCCGCTCGAGAGGCTGTTGGCGCTCGTGTGATAGCCCTTGATGTCCTCCATCGTGACCGGCTCGATGCCCCAGGCGTGGTCGATGAGGATCTCACCGTCGATGCCGAAGGCGCGGTAGAAATATTCCTCGTCCCGCAGGGAGCGCAGCGCGATGTCGCCCATGGTGAAAAGCTGCGCCTCCATGAGCCGCCGCGCCTTGCCGGGGCCGAGCTGCCAGAAATCCGTGAGCGGCCGGTGATCCCAGAGCAGACGGCGGTAGGAGAGCTCGTCAAGCTCCGCGATGCGCACGCCGTCCCGGTCGGCGGGCGCCTTTTTCGCCACGATGTCCATGGCGACCTTGGCGAGGTACAGGTTCGTGCCGATGCCGACGGTCGCGGTGATCCCCGTCGTTTGCAGCACCTCGCGGATCATCGTGCGCGCCATGACGTGCGCGGGGCTCACGCCCTGCCGCTGCGCCTGCCGGGCGTAACGGGCGAGATAGCGCGTGCAGTCGATAAAGGCCTCGTCGATGCTGTAAACGTGGATGTCCTCGGGCGCGGCGTAGTGCAGATAGATCGAGAAGATCAGCGCGGAGACGCGCTCATACTCCGCCATGCGGGGGCGGGCGACGTAGTACTGCGTACGGCTGTGGTGCGCGGCGTCGTAGAGGCGGATGGCCTGCTTCGCCTCAAAGAGGCGGGGGCGCGCGGGGACGCCCATGGCCTTCAGCGCCGGGGAAACGGCGAGGCAGATCGTCTGATCCGAGCGGCTCTC
>CAJOFI010000040.1:2059-10613 GCA_905233595.1 uncultured Oscillospiraceae bacterium
CAGCTTCTCGCGCCCGCGTCAGACATGCTGCGCCCGGTGGAGCGTCAGATAGGCCTCCACCTCCTCCTTCGCGGGAATATCCGCCTGCGAAACGACCCCGACGATGCGCCCGATCAGATATACGGCCTGCTCCTCGTCAAAGCGCAGCACCCCGTACTTCCGGTTGAGCGAGTGCAGCCCGTCCGCCTCATAGCGCTTGATATAGGTCTCGTTTCCGACGATGAAGGCGCCGATCTCCCCATAATGCAGGGAGGCGCCGCCCCGCAGCTTTTCCACCAGCACCAGCTCACCGCTGTGATAGTCGGGCTCCATACTGTCGCCGTTGACGCGGAAGACGTAGTCCGCGCGCGAAACGGCGGGGGAGACGTAGAGATAAAAGGGCTCCGCCTCCTGCTCAAACTCGGTGGGGTCGGCGGCGCCGGCGGCGAGGGAGCGCTCGAAGCGAAGGAGCTGCCGGATATCCGGCACGCCCGCCGCCGTCTGCACGAAGCGCAGCGTCTCCACAGCCTTGTCGATCGCGTACTGGTTGCCGAGGCTCAGCGCGCGGTAGCCCTCCACAAGCCGATGCTCCCGCCGAGAGAGAAGCGCATCCGGCGGCGTCTCCCCGTAAAGCTCGTAGAGCGTGACGCCCAAGGCCTTGCAGATCGCGGGGAGAAGGTTCAGATCGGGTCTTGCGCGGCCACGCTCCCAGTTGCTGACCGTGTTGGCGGAGAGCCCGAGCTGCGCGGCGAAGGCCTTCTGCTCAATGGCCCTCGCGCTGCGGTAATGGCGGATGCGCTCGCAGATCAGCGGCATGGCGGGCTTCTCTGCCTGCGCTGCGTGACCGAGCTCCGCGATCCCCGCGCTCTCCGCGTTCAGCTCCATTTTGCGTCTGGACATTGACAACACCTCCCTGATGTGCCCCTATCATAACACATAAATCTGCGAAAGTAAAGAGTAAATAAAGCAAAAAACGGCAAACAAATGAATTACAAACGATTTCACAGTGGCTTTTCTTTTTAACGGCTTTGTGTTATGATACAGGAAAAACAAAGAAGGAGATTTTATGATTCGCTATCGGAAACACGAGAAGATCTACAGCGGCCTTGACCGCATCCCCGGCGGCAGGGCGACGGATACGCTGACGCGGGGCTGCCTGGTGCTGGAGGGCGGCGGCTGGAAGGGGCTTTACACCCTGGGCGTGCTGGACGCGATGATGCAGCAGGAGCTGAACTTTACGACCGTGGTGGGCGTCTCTGCGGGCGCGCTGTCGGGGCTCGGCTACGTGGCGGGACAGATCGGCTGGGGCGCGCGCATCGACCTTACGTATCGGCACGATAACAACTACTGCGGCACGGGGGCGCTGAAGAGGGACCACGGGATCACGGGCTTTTCCTATCTCTTCCACGATATTTTAAGCGCCATGCCGCTGGATGAGGCGCGGCTCATGGATCCCCGGCGGCGGCTTGCCGTAAGCGCGACGAATATGCTGACCGGGCAGGCGGAATATTTTGAGAAGGGCGCTTGCGACCTCTATCTCGCGACGCAGGCCTCGGCCAGCGTCCCGTACGTGAGCAGACCGGTGATGATCGGGGGCGTACCCTATCTTGACGGTGGCTGCGCGGAGAAGATCCCCCTGTCCTGGGCAAAGAATACGGGGGAGAAGAAGCTCATCGTCGTGCGCACGCGGGAGCTGAGCTACCGCAGGACACCGGGCGCCTCCCGGCTCACGGAGCGGCTTTACCGCAAATATCCCGCCTTCGTACAGAGCATGGCGGGTGCAAACGAGGCCTTCAACCGGACGGTGGAGGAGCTGGAGCGGCAGGCGGAGGCGGGGGAGATCTTCCTGATCGCGCCGTCAAAGCCCGTCGCGGTCACGCGCTTTGACGGGGACATGGAGAAGCTGGGCGAGCTCTACTGGCTGGGTTACCGCGATATGCACGCGCAGGCAAACGCGCTGCGCGCCTATCTGAAAAAAGGCGGGACAGAAATTTTGTGAAATCGGCTTGAAGGAATTGAAAAATGCAGAATTGCATGATAGAATAAATAGTCAGAATATGACCGTGCCGCTGTGCGGCCGAAAAAAGAGACTTCAATATTTTGTGTACGGAGGAAACAATCATGCTGAACATTGAGAAGAAGACCAATGGGAGCGAGCTGACCGTCGCGCTGAGCGGGCGTCTGGATACTACCACCGCACCGGAGCTGGAGAAGCAGATCAAGGAGAGCGTGGGCGGCGTCGAGAACCTGGTCATGGATTTGCAGGCGCTGGAGTACATCTCTTCCGCCGGGCTGCGCGTGCTGCTTTCCGCGCAGAAGATCATGAACAGGCAGGGCAGCATGGCCGTGACCCACGTCAGCGAGACCATTATGGAGATTTTTGAGGTCACCGGCTTTTCCGACATTCTGAACATCGAGTAAGACGGGCGGAAGAGACAGAGAGCACGGATGAACACAGACTTTTATCTCGAACGACGTTTGAAACAGGGAGCGCCGGAGCTGCACCAGCGCGCGGTCGACAGCGTTTTTATCCTGCAGGGGATGCTGGAGAACTTTCTGCCGCGCTTTCCGGACTTTACGGATCATTCTCTGCTGCACAGCATGGATGTGCTCGACTACTGCAACCGCCTTCTCGGCACCGAGCAGATCGACAGACTTTCCATGGCGGAGTGCTACGTGCTGATTATGGCCTGCTACCTGCACGACATCGGAATGGGCGTCAACCAGAAGGACTACGAGGAGCTTTCGCGCGGCATCGACTTCGGGGATTATTTTGAGAAGCACGCAAACCCGGACGCTTCCGAGGTGATCCGCTCCTTCCACCATGAGTACAGCGGCCTTTTTATCCGCAAATACGCGGAGCTGCTGGAGCTGCCGACGGAGGAGCTGCTTTTTGCCACGATCCAGGTCTCCCGCGGGCACAGGAAGACCGATCTCTTCGATACGGAGGAGTACCCGCTGGTGCAGACGGAGTACGGCCCCATCCGCACTGCGGCTCTCGGGGCGGTCATCCGCCTTGCCGATGAGATCGACGTGGGGGCAGATCGCAATTCCGAGCTCTTGTTTGACAGCTCAGCGAGGAAAAAACGTGAGGATATCGAGGCTTTCGGCACGCATGAATCCATCCGGCACGTGGAGATCCTGCCGGATCGCCTCGTGCTGCACGTCAAGCCCAAGACACCGGAATTTCTCCCGCTGGTCGTGGGGCTGAACGAAAAGATCCGGCAGACGCTGGACTACTGCCGCCGTGTGACGGAGCAGCGCTCGGAGCTGAGGATCACACAGGAGTCATCGGAGATCGTACTGTTATGAAAAACAGAGAATATGCGCCGCGGCTGTCAACTGACGGCGTGATTATCGAAGGCCTTTTTCAGAAAACGATGATTACCATGGTGGTCGCGGAGCTGTCCAGCGGCGCGACGGCGATCATCGACGGCATCCTGGTCGGCCGGTTCCTGGGCGAGACCGCCCTGGCCGTCAGCGGTCTGGGCGCGCCGTATTACAGCGTTGCCTCCATCGTCAGCGGCATTCTGATGGTGGGCAGCACCAATATGTGCACCAAGGCCATCGGCAAGGGGGATAAGGAGACCCTGGGCGGTATCTTTTCTCTGACCATCCTGCTGGGGGCTGTGCTCTCGCTGCTGCTGACGCTCGTCGGGGCGGGAATGCCCGGCATGGTCGCGGGGCTTTTCGGCGCGAAGGGCGCGACGGAGGAAATCTTCAACGAGACGGCGGCCTACCTGCGCGGCCTGTTCCTCGGCGCGCCGGGCTTCATCATGTACGTGGTGCTCACACCCATGCTCCAGCTTGACGGCGACGCGCTGCGTCCGAAGATCGCGAGCCTGAGCTGCGCGATTGTGGACGTGGCGGGAGACCTGCTGAACGTTTTCGTTTTCCACGGCGGCATGTTCGGCATGGCGCTTGCCAGCAGCATCAGTCATTATACGGCGTTTTTCATCGTCGCCTCGCATTTTCTCAAGAAGGGGAGCCTATTCCGCTTTTCCCCCGGGCTGATCCGTAGGGGGATGCTCTCGCCTCTGCTCAAGGACGGTTTTCCGCGCGCAGCCTGTATGTTCAGCCGCGGCATACTCCCGATCCTGCTCAATACGCTGCTGCTTCGCCTTGCGGGTGATGCGGGCGTGACGGCGCTCTCCTCCATGATCAACACCAGCTTTATCATCGGCGCTCCCGGCTGGGGCATCGGCGGCGCTGTGCTGATCGTGGGCGGCATGATGGTCGGCGAGCAGGACGTCAAGGGGCTGGAGACGGTGATGCGAACGGCAATCACGGATATCCTCATCGGGGTGAGCGTGATCGCGGTGTGCGTTTTCTTTGCCGCGCCCTTTATCGCCTCGCTCTTTGTGCCGCAGGCCGGTCAGGCGCAGACGATGTCCGCCGCCTTCGTGCGCAGCTACGCGATCTGCCTGCCTTTTCTGGCCTTCAACATCTCGATGTCGTGTTCACGGCGATCATGGCCTATCTGCTCAGCACCTTCTTCGGCGCTCCCGGCGTGTGGATCGCCTACGCGGTCGGGCAGGCAGAGCTGAGCCTGTTTCTGGTGCTGCGTATGCTCTTGAGCAAGGACGCGTCGCGCAGCGGGATAGAGGCGCATATGCTGCTGCCGAAGGATTTCGGTATCCCCGCGCAGGATCGCATCGAGCGCTCCCTGCACAGCATGGACGAGGTCGTCACGCTCTCCGGGCAGATGGTTTCCTTCTGCAAGGAGCGCGGCATCAGCGCCCGGGACGCAAACCGCCTCGCGCTTTGCGTAGAGGAGATGGCGGGCAACGTCATCCAGCACGGCTTCGACGACGGCAAGCCCCATAATCTGGACGTGCGCGTTCTCGTGAAGGACGGAACCGTGATCCTTCGTATGCGGGACGACTGCCGAAAGTTCGACCTGCGCGAGAAAACGGAGAAGTGGAAGCTCGACCCCGAGCATCCGGAGAAGAACATCGGCATCCGCATGGTGATGCGCGTGGCGAAGGACGTGGTCTACACCAACACCATGAACACCAACAATCTGATCATAACCGTGTGAGCTTTCCCGAATGCGGTTTTTCGGGCAGAGGATTGTGATAGAATGAAGATCATCAAGGGAATCAGGATCGGCGGCCTCCAGCAGAAAATTTTCAATTTGCTTCTGATTTTCATGGCGGCGATCATCGCGGTGTATTCTGCGGTGTCCATCGTGCATCAGAAGCTCCTGGCCGAGGTAGTGCAGGAGGCGAGCGCCAGGCAGCAGGCTTCGATCTCCGCGGTGTCCGAGCAGACGATGGACGCGGTGCTCAACAGCTCCATGTCCCGCACGACGGCGCTGCAGGCCTATATCGCGAACGATCTCTTTGCCGACGTGGAGACGGACGTGCTGACCCTGCAGGCCTTCGCCACCGAGCTTTTTGAACACGCGGACGCCTTTTCCGCGCGCGAAGTCCCGCCCCCGTCGCTTGAAAACGACGGGAAAAGCGCGGTCATGCTGATCCACGAAGAGGGCGCCGACCCCGAGCATTCCGAAATGCTTGGGCTTGTGGGCAATATGAGCGAGATCATGCTGGCCATGTATGAGGCAAACGACAAGCTCGCAAGCGTCTTCGTCGGCACGGCGGACGGCAATATGGTGCTGGTAAATACCCGCTCGGGCATCTACGTCGCGGAGGACGGCTCAGCCCTGCCCCTTGCGATCACGCATCGCCCCTGGTACACCCAGGCGGAAAAGGCCGGCGGTCTGATCTTCACCGGCGTGGAGCTCGACGCCTATACCGACACGCCGATGCTCGAGTGCGCGGCTCCGGTCTACTCTGACGGCGAGCTGGTCGCGGTCGTGAGCGCGGATCTGTATCTGGACTCCATCAGCGACTACGTGCGTGATACCTCTTCGGACGGCGGCTTCCTCTGCGTGCTCAACCAGAACGGGCAGGTGCTCTTCTCTCCGGCGGAAGAGGGCGTCTTCAAGGTGGAGCTCTCGTCAGACGCGCCCGATCTCCGGCAGAGCGAGAACCGAGCCCTTGCGCAGTTCGTGACCCAGGCGCTCAGGCAGAGGACTTCGCTGACCCTCCTTGAGATCGAGGGGAAGGAGTACTATCTCTGCGGCGCGCCGATGGAGACTTTGGGCTGGACGGTGCTCTCCGTCCTCGACCAGGAGATCACGCATCAGCCGACCGACAATATGCTCGCGCGCTACGAGGAGATCAACGAGAGGGCGCTGGCCTCCTACGCGGAGGGCACCCGCCGTTCGCAGCAGACGCTGATCCTCCTAACGCTTCTGATCGTGGTGCTCGGCATCGTCGGGGCGGTGACGGCGGGCAAGCGGATCGTAAAGCCCCTTGAAAACCTCACGAAGCGCATCAACACCCAGGGCAGAGGCGGCTCGGACTTCACGATGGACGACAGCTTCCGCACCAATGACGAGATCGAGGTGCTGGCGGAATCCTTCGCGGATCTGACACGCCGCACGCAGAGCTATATCTCGGAGATCATCACGATCACCGCCGAGAAAAAGCGCATCGGCACCGAGCTTGCGCTTGCGACGCGTATCCAGGCGGATATGCTGCCGAACATCTTCCCGGCATTTCCCGAACGCCCGGATTTCGACGTGTATGCGTCCATGAGTCCCGCCAAGGAGGTCGGCGGCGATTTCTACGATTTCTTCCTCATCGACGATACGCATCTCGGCCTCGTGATGGCGGACGTCTCCGGCAAGGGCGTGCCGGCGGCGCTCTTTATGATGATCTCCAAGATCCTCGTACAGAACTACGCCATGACCGGGCGTTCCCCCGCCGAGGTGCTGCGCAAGGTCAACGATCAGATCTGCCAGAATAACCGCGAGGAGATGTTCGTCACGGTCTGGCTCGGCATTCTCGATACTACTACCGGCAAGATCACAGCGGCAAACGCGGGGCATGAGTACCCGGCCGTGATGCTCAAAGACGGCAAATTTGAGCTTGTCAAGGACAGGCACGGCTTTGTCATCGGCGGCATGGAGGGCATGCGCTATAAGGAATACGAGCTGCAGCTCACGCCCGGCTCCCGTCTCTTTCTCTACACCGACGGCGTACCGGAGGCGACGAACGAGGACAACGAGCTCTTCGGCACGGATCGTATGCTCGAAGCGCTCAACCGCATGCCGGACGCTTCGCCGGAGCGAATTCTCAGGAACGTTCGCGCTGCGGTGGATGCGTTCGTGAAGGACGCCGAGCAGTTTGACGATCTGACGATGCTGTGCGTTGAGTATATTGGAAAAGCAGAGGCTGAGAAGCAAATCCCCCGTGCGTGAAAAGGAAGGAGAAGCTTGGCACATGAGGAAATATGAGCTGAACTTGGACGCGACATTGGAGAATCTGACGCAGGTCATGGCGTTTATTGAGGAGCATCTGGAGGAAGAGGACTGCCCGATGAGGGCTCAGATGCAGATCACGGTGTCCGCCGAGGAGATCTACGTGAACATCGCGCACTATGCATACAAGGAGGGGACGGGTAAGGCCACGGTGCGCCTGGAGCTTGTGGATCAGCCGCGCGCCATGAGCCTGACATTCATTGACAGCGGCATTCCCTTCGACCCCCTGGCAAAGCCCGACCCGGACGTGACCCTCTCCGCGGAGGAGCGCAACATCGGCGGCCTCGGCATCTATATGACCAAGAAGGCCATGGACGACGTGCGCTATACCTATCAGGACGGGCAGAATATTCTGACGCTCTACAAACGATTTTAAGCAAGAAAGGGAGAAACCATGAAAAAGCTGATTTCTGTACTGCTTACGGCGGTGCTGCTTCTTGGCGCGCTCGGCTGCGGCGCAGCCTTCGCGCAGGAGCCCTTATCCCCGGATGGCAGCGTGATTTTTGAAAAGGACGGTCTGAAGGTGACGACCGCCGGACTGGATCAGGACCCGACCATGGAGGAGCCTGCCCCCATCATCTGGGTGGAGATCGAGAACAACGGCGCCGAGGACGCCTATCTCGGCGTCGCCGAGGGCGTTGTCAACGGCTATATGGCCGAGGTGTTGCTGATCGACTTCTATGAGGAAGACGGGGCGTACTACGGCGGTAACTACGACTTCCAGATCACGCTTCCTGCCGGTGAGAGCGGAAGGTACGCGCTGGGCTATTACAAAAACGCCGTTCCCGGCGTAAAAATGGACACGCTTGGGGAGATGCGCTTCTGCTTCACGCTGGCGGAGGATGAATACACCTGGCCCGATTATCACTCCGAGCCGGTGAGCATTTCAACAGGGGAAACGGTGGAAGCGCCGGAGCTTGCAAGCCTCGGGACGGTTGTGATCGACAACGAAAAGCTCTGCCTTGTCCTCGGCGAACAGGACTATGACGACTGGTTCGGCCCCGAGATCTACTACTACGTAGAAAACAGGACGGATCGTTATATCGGCCTGACGGCAGAAACTGCCGAGGCGGACGGCGTATTCTGCGATTATCTCTACGCGATTACCGCCGTGGCGCCAGGAAAGCGCGCCGCCTCGACGATTAGCTTTGACGGCGAGGTGAGAGAGCTCAAGGGCATTGAGGATCTGACGCTCAACTATATCCTCGCCGAGGCTGACACGCGCGAAGACCTCAGCTTCTA
>CAJOFI010000040.1:10638-18914 GCA_905233595.1 uncultured Oscillospiraceae bacterium
GAGTACGAAAACGGCGGGCTGCACCTGGACGTTCAGCCCAAGTACAACGATTTCATTACCGTGGAGACCCCGGCTGAGAACGAAGACGGCGTGCTCTTCGAGGTGTCGGAGACGGCCTCCCTCGAGGCGGGTAAATACGAGGGCGCGGGCTGGCTCTTCTCCATCGCGAAGGTCGATGCGGATCGCCTGCATGCGCTTCTCTGCCGCGACATGAGCGGCATAGACGTGTTTGCCAAGGACTCCGAGGGGAACTACTTCCTGCGCCTGCACCCCACGGACGTGCGCTTTGAGCGCGCGAGCGCCGAGGAGCTGGAGCAGGGGCAGGCACAGTGGACGATGCTCAATGAGTGGGCCGCCAACGTGCCCGAGCTCTTCGAGCGGCAAAACGGGCTGGAGGTCTGCTCCTTCAGCAACACCGAGGTGGACATCTATCTCGCCCGCGCGGCATGGGATCCGGATGCGAGCTTCACGCTCAGCACCACGGAGTTCGGTCCCGTCAGCGCGCAGGGCGTGGACGCCGCTCCTTACGTGGAGTACGTGATGCACGGCTGGTTCTGGGAGGCGGACGAATCCGAGACCCCGGACGGGGAATACGTTGTGCTGAGCTTCCCGGAGGAGGACGTACGGCTGGACTTCTTCTTTGCACCCGGCTCCTACGTGCGCGTCGTATCCGGTGAAGACGAGCGCCTCTACCAGTCGGTGCTGTGGGACGACAGCATCAGCAACGCCGAGGCTATGCGCGGTTGGTACTGCAAGGCGGCGGAGGCTTCCGGCCTCAGGGAACCGGACGGCAGGCTCGACGCTTATCTCGGACAGTGGGTGGAGAAGATCGCGGGACGCGGCACGGTCACGGTGATGGAAACGGTTGCACCCGACAAGGCAAGGATCGAAATCGAGTGGCCGGAGAGCGCCGCTGTGCTCGACAACTGGACGATGCTCGCCACGCTGGACGAGGAGGGCAAGCTCGTCTATGAAAACGGCACCCTCGACGTCAACGAATTTGACGAGAACGGCGTAGCCTGGATCGTGGACGAGCGGTGGGAGCAGAGCGGCTTCTTCACGCTGAACGAAGAGGGCGAGCTCTGCTGGCACGACGATTATTCCGAGGACACGGAGGATTCCGTCTTTTTCCGCGAGTAAGCAACAATAATTTTACAGGAGGAATTACCCATGCTGAACATTGAAAAGAAACCCAACGGAGCCGAGCTCACCGTGGCGCTGACCGGGCGGCTCGATACCACCACCGCGCCTGAGCTTGAGAAGGAGCTCAAGGCCTCTCTCGGCGGCGTGAGCGATCTCGTGATCGACATGAACGCCCTTGAGTACATCTCTTCCGCCGGCCTGCGTGTGCTGCTCTCCGCGCAGAAGATCATGAACCGCCAGGGTGACATGAAGGTCGTGAACGTCAATGAGACGATCATGGAGATCTTCGAGGTCACCGGCTTCTCCGATATTCTGAATATCGCGTAAAACAGAGGGGAAGCGCTGACGAAACTGCGTCAACGCTTCCTTTTTATATGGCAGAAGTGGAGATTCCGCTATGGATTATAAGAAAAACGTGACAATGGACTCCTCCGGTTTTGTTTTGCTCGCCGACTATATCCCCGGCATCGTCCAGGAGATCCGCTATTACTCCACCTATAACTTCGTAGGTGAGCGCGTGGACGGCTATGAGGAGCCGGTCGCGCTGCTCACGAAGGAGGCGGCGCGGGCGCTCAAGACCGTGGCCAACGAGATGAACGTGCAGGGCTACCGGCTGAAGATCTACGACGCCTACCGCCCGGCGCGCGCCGTGCGGCACTTTGTCCTCTGGGGGATCGAGGATCTTGACTTGCGCATGAAGCCCTATTTCTATCCCGCGCTCGAAAAGCAGGAGCTTTTCAGGCAGGGCTATATCGCAAGCCAGTCCTCCCACAGCCGGGGCAGCACGGTGGATCTGACCCTGCTCGATATGAAAACCGGCAAGGAGCTGGATATGGGAAGCCCCTTCGACCTGTTCAGCGAGCTCTCCCACCCGGATTGCCGCGCGGTAAGCGAGGAGCAGTACCAGAACCGCATGCTGCTGCAAAACGCCATGACGCGAAACGGCTTTGCGCCCATCTCCTGCGAATGGTGGCACTTCACGCTCAAGGATGAACCCTACCCGGAGGTCTACTTTGACTTTCCCGTATCGGCGGAATATCTCAAGCGATGAAAATGACCTGCCGGATCGGGCGGTAAATACGACCGCGCGAAGGCTCGTCACGCCATTTTTTTGATGGGGCAGCTCTAAAAACGCCTGTCCGGCGCTGCGCCGGATCTCTGGCTTTTCGTGCAAAAAACTTGAAATACACAAGTGTTCCTGCGTTTTTCGAGTTGCCCGATGGTTTGACGTGCCGCAGGCGGCCGGAACATTTTTATACGTCACACAGCAAAATACAAAAAGGATCAATGGCCTGTGCCATGTCGGGAGTGAATAGTATTGGAAGAGAAAAACCTTAGCCGCAGAGCGCTGTCCGCTCTGTGCATACTGGCGCTGCTGTGCACGCTGCTTTGCGGCTGCGGCGCGCGGGAGGAGACGGGCATCCGCTCCCTTGCCGATCTGGGAAGACCTGGAATGACGATTGCGACCGCCGAGGATATGCCGGAATGGGAGACGCTGCAGCGGGACTATCCCGAGGCGGAGCTGCTGGTGTTCAATTCCGACGCGGCGTACCAGAACGTAGCGATGGGGAAGATAGACGCCTGCGTTTTCTCCAGGATCGAGATGGAGCTCGCCATGAAAAACGGCGTTACAGGCGTTCGCATCCTGGAGGAGGATTACAGCAGGGAACCCGTTGGGATCGGCGTTTCGCCGAAGACTGAGATCCCGGAGCTGCGGGAAAAGATCAACGCCTTCCTCGCGGAGATGAAGGCGGACGGTACGCTCGACGATATGTACCGCCGCTGGGTCACCGAAGGCGACGAAACCATGCCCGAGATCCCCGCGCCGACGCAGCCGAGCGTCCGTCTTGTCGTCGGAACAACGGGTCTTATCGCCCCTTTTTCCTACTACAAGGGACCCGAGCTGTACGGCTATGATGTTGAGCTTGCCTATCGCTTTGCCGCGTGGCTGGACGCCGATCTGAAATTCAAGGTGTATGATTTCGGCGGGCTTTTGAGCGCGGCGCAGACTGGCGATGTGGACTGCGCAATGTCCAACCTCTTCTATTCACCGGAGAGGGACGAGCGGCTTCCTTTCTCCGATACGCTCTTTGAGGTTCCGATCGCTGTTATGGTGCAAGATAACGGCACGCGGGAGACGACGCTGGACGACGTGCGCCGCGGGAGGATCGCCTGCCTGAGCGGCTCGGCCTTCCCGGATATCGTTATGGAGTACCTGCCGGACACGGAGCCCCTGCTCTACCCGTCCGCCGCGGACGAGATCGCGGCGCTCAAGGGCGGCAAGGTGGATGCGATCGCTTTTGACGACGCCGTTGCCAGAACTATGCAGGCGTCGGATAAAAGCCTTCGTATGCTGCCGGACGTCCTGGATCATTCGGATTTTGCATTCATTTTTCCCAAGAGCGAAGCCGGAGAGGCGCTTCGGGACGAGGTAGACGCCTACCTTCTCGGCTTAAAGGCGGACGGGACGCTGGAGGCCATGCAGCAAAAGTGGTTCGACTGCGAAGATCTCAGGACGCCGCAGCCCCTGGATTACCGTGCGTTTCCGGCAACGCGGGGAACGGTACGCCTCGCCACAACGATCGAATACCCGCCCTTCACCGTCCTCTATGAGGGTGGGCTCTGCAGCGGCTATGAGGTGGAGCTGCTCGCGATGTTCTGCCGCGACAATGGCTACGCGCTGGAGGTACAGGACGTCAACTTTGAAGGGCTCCTTGCGACCGTGCAGAGCGGCAAGTGCGACGTCGGCTCCGACTGCATCTCCGTCACGGAGGAGCGGAAAGAGGCTGTGCTGTTCTCGGTTCCAAGCTATACCGGCGGCACCGCGCTGATCGTTCTGAAAAAGGGGCTGGACGGGGAAAAAGAGAGCGTTCTCTCCTCTCTTCGGGGGAGCTTTGAAAAGACCTTTCTGCGCGAAAACCGCTGGCAGCTCTTTATGCAGGGCATCGGGACGACCATGCTCATTACCGTGCTCTCCATCCTCTTCGGCACGGCGCTCGGCTTTGGGGTCTTCCTGCTCTGCCGCAAGGGCAATCCCGTCGCGAACGCTCTGACGCGCTTTTTCGTCTGGCTGGTGCAGGGAATGCCGGTGGTGGTGCTGCTGATGGTGTTCTATTACGTCATCTTTGGAAGCGTCAGCATCTCCGGCACGGCGGTGTCGGTGGTGGCCTTCACGCTGGTCTTCGGCTCGGGCGTCTACGCGATGGTGAAGGCGGGCGTCGCTACGGTAGACCGCGGGCAGACCGAGGCCGCTTACGCGCTGGGCTACACCGATCGGCGCAGCTTCTTCCGCATCATTCTGCCCCAGGCGCTGCCGCACATCCTGCCCGTCTACAAGGGTGAGATCACGGCGCTCATCAAGGCAACGGCGGTCGTGGGCTACGTCGCGGTGCAGGATCTGACCAAGATGGGCGACATCGTGCGCAGCCGCACCTACGAGGCCTTCTTCCCGCTCATTGCCGTGGCGGTGATCTATTTCGTTCTGGCCGCGATTCTGACCGCAATCGTCAACCGCATCGAACTGCGCATCGACCCGCGCAGGAGGTCGCGCGAGGACGTTCTCAAGGGGGTAAACGGAAAATGATCGAACTGAGGCATCTTCAAAAGAAATACGAGCAGGCGACACCCTTGAAGGACGTGAACACGGTCATCCACGACGGGGACGTGATCTCCATCATCGGCCCCTCCGGCACGGGAAAATCCACGCTCATCCGCTGCATCAACATGCTTGAACGCCCCACCGCCGGACAGATTCTCCTCGACGGGGTGGACATCACCGCGCCCAAATACGATCTGACTCTGGCGCGGCGCAAGATGGGCATGGTGTTCCAGTCCTTCAACCTCTTCGGGCACCTGACCGTGATTGAGAATCTGATGCTCGCGCCGATGGACATTCTCAAGAAGTCCAGGCAGGAGGCGTATGAAACCGGCGTCGCGCTCTTAAAGCGCGTTGGGCTTGCCGGGCGGGAGCTTCAATACCCGGAGCAGCTCTCCGGCGGTCAGAAGCAGCGCGTCGCCATCGCGCGCACGCTCGCGATGGATCCGGAGGTCATCCTCCTGGACGAGCCGACCAGCGCCCTCGATCCCACCATGGTGGGGGAGGTGCAGGCGGTCATCCGCGACCTTGCCCAGACCGGCAAGACCATGATGATCGTGACGCATGAGATGAGCTTTGCCCGTGCCATCTGCAACCGCGTGTTCTATATGGATCAGGGCGGCATCTATGAGGACGGTACGCCCGAGCAGATTTTTGAGCACCCGCAGAAGGAGCTGACGCGGCGCTTTATCCGCAAGCTCAAGGTGCTTGAGCTCGTGATCGACAGGCCGGACTATGATTTCCTCGGCCTCGGCACGGAGATCGACCGCTACTGCATGCAGAACGTCATCCCGCCGCGCACGAAGTACCGCATCCGCCTTGCCATCGAGGAGCTGGTGCAGCAGATGCTCAGACCCGTCCTGCGCACGGCGCCGGTACGCGTAGCGGTGGAATACGCGCCGAACGAGGAGCAGGCCTCCGTCACGGTCTGCTACGGCGGCGAACGCTTTGACCCCGCGCAGGGGGAGAACGAGCTCTCTTATAAGGTGCTCAAGGCCTCGGTGGAGGAGCTGAGCTACAGCTTTGACCCCGAGAGGGAAGACACGAACGTCATTCGTGTGCTGATGCGCGAAACGCGCCTTGAGGCATAGACGCTGCAGCCATGAAGTTTGATACCAGATTCAAAAAACCGAAGCTTTGGAACCTCGCGGTGCTGGCCTGCGTCTGCCTCGCGGCTGTCGGGTTTCTGGCGCGTGACGGGGCGGAAAAAAACGCCGCCGCGATTTGCATCGTGCTCGATTGCTTCTTCCTTTTGACCTTCGGCCTTCTTGTGTACACCTTCTGGGAACAGCTCAAGTACAATCCCTATTCCTACAATACGATCTACTACACCGGCTTTGCGCTCTTCGATCTGTCGGTGCTGGCGGCGCACGTGCTTTTGACCGTGCGGATCCTGCGCTACCCCAGCGTCTACCGCTGGTCGGAGATCCTGCCCCTGCTGACAGGCTCGGCGAAGAACTATATGCTGCTGTCCTTCCCCTTTATCGTGATCTTCTCCGTCGCGCTCTGCGTCTCCAACGTCTCGCTGATCCGCCACGAGGGGAAGCGCTTCGTGAATATCTTTCGGCGAGCGGAAGCGAGCGCAAGGTGATGGTCCACGATCTGATCGCGAATCTCGCCTCGGCGGTGTATCTCTATTTTGAGTGCATGCTCATCGGCGCGATCATTGCCGACTGCATCGCCGCCTGCTACGAGCCGGAACCGGACAAGGATTTCATCATCATCCTCGGCTGCGGCATCCGCAAGGACGGGACGCCCTGCCCGCTGCTGCGCGGGAGGATCGACCGGGCGCTCGCCTTTGCCCAAAAGCAGAAGGCGCAGACCGGAAAGGACGTGATCTTCGTCACCTCCGGCGGACAGGGGCCGGACGAGGTGATTTCCGAGAGCGCGTCGATGAAGCGCTATCTGCTCGAGCAGGGCGTCCCGGAGGCGCGGATCATCGAGGAGGATCGCTCCACCGACACCTTTGAGAACATGAAGTTTTCCAAGGAAAAGATATGGGAAGTGAACCCCAAGGGGAAGATCGCCTTCTCCACGACGAACTACCACGTCTTTCGCGGCGGCCTCTACGCGCGGCGCGTGAAGATGCGCGCGGTCGGCATGGGCTCGAAGACAAAATGGTACTTCTGGCCGAACGCCTCCGTGCGGGAATTCGTCGGCCTTCTGACCGAGCACCGGGGCAAGCAGGCGCTGATCTTCGGCGGTATGCTGCTGCTCTACACGGTGCTGACATTTCTCATCTATTGCTATTAGGAACTGTTCCGAAATAACTTGTGCAATCTGACTTGCCTTTTTCACCTGTAGCTTCGTTGTCAAATCTTGAAATACACAAAATATTCCTGCGATTTTCCGCCTCGCTACAGGCGAAAAATCCTACGCCATCTTTGCACAATTTATTTCTGCACAGTTCCTTAATGATTATATGATGGCGAAAAGCTTGAAAGCTTTTCGCCGCGCAGCTTTGCTGCGCAGCAAAACAGCGGAGCCTCGATTGATTTCGCGATCCGATGATCATGATTCGGAGAGCTTCCGAGATTCCCGGTTGATTCTGCCCGACGCTTGTGGTAAAATCCCCTTGGATGTGATAAAATGCGGATATTAGGGATCGACCCCGGCATCGCCACCATAGGCTTTGCCGTGGTGGAGACGCAGAGAAATCAGAATAAGCTTTTGCAGTGCGGCGTCATCACGACGCCCGCGCACACGAGCCTCGCCAGCCGTCTGGAGCAGATTTACAGCGATATGACCCAACTGCTGGAGCTTTTCAAGCCGGACGCGGTTTCCGTGGAGGAGCTGTTTTTCAACACCAATATCACCACCGGCATTGCCGTCGCGCACGGCAGGGGCGTGATCCTGCTTGCCTGCCAGAAGGCCGGGGTGAATATCTACGAGTATACGCCGCTGCAGGTCAAGCAGGCCGTGGTGGGCTACGGGCGCGCGGAGAAGGCGCAGGTCATGGACATGGTGCGCCGCATCTGCAATCTCAGCGCGCCGCCGAAGCCGGATGACGCAGCGGACGCTGTCGCCCTGGCGCTCTGCCACGCGCGCAGCTCTACATCGCTTTTATACAAAGGAGAACGGGAAGAATGTTCTACCATCTGAACGGAACCGTGGCCGAGCTGGGGCAGAACCTGGTGGTGCTCGAATGCGGCGGCATCGGCTTTGCGCTCAACGCCACGCTCCATACGATCGCCCGCCTGAAAACCGGGGAGAAGGCGAAGCTCTATATCGCCGAGTCCATCGGGGAGACGAATTTCGACCTCTTCGGCTTTGCGGACAAGACCGAGAAGCGCTGCTTTGAGATGCTCATCTCCGTCTCCGGCATCGGGCCGAAGGCGGCGCTCTCCATCCTGTCCTATTCCACACCCGAGAGCCTGGCTCTTGCCATTATGAATAACGACGTCAAGGCGCTGACCGTGGCGCCCGGCGTCGGCAAGAAGATCGCCCAGCGCGTGATCCTGGAGCTCAAGGACAAGATCGCCAAGGAGACGGGCGTAAGCGAGCTGAACCTTTCGGCGGGCACCGTGTCGGCGGTCGG
>CAJOFI010000041.1 GCA_905233595.1 uncultured Oscillospiraceae bacterium
GGCGTTGGTGATGGCGAGCATCTCCCCCACCTCCTGGCTTTCAAACTTCGGCCAGAGGATGCCGGGGGTGTCCAGCAGGTCAAGCCCCCTGTCGATGCTGATCCACTGCTTGCCGCGCGTGACGCCCGGCTTGTCCCCGGCGATGGCGGCCTTGCGCCCGGCGACCTTGTTGATGAAGGTGGACTTTCCGACGTTCGGGATGCCGAGGATCATCACGCGAAGCGGCCGCCCCACCTGCCCCTTGGCCTCGTAGTCGGCGAGCTTGTCGGCGAGGAGCCTGCGCACGGCGGGGACGAATTCCTTCACGCCCCTGCCGCTCCTGGCGTCCGTTTCCAGCACGGAGAGCCCCTGCTCCTCGAGCTTTCTCCGCCAGGCGGCGGTAGCCTTCGGGTCGGCAAGATCAACGCGGTTCAGGATCACGAGCCGGGGCTTATCCCCCGCGAGGCGGTCTATGTCCGGGTTGCGGCTTGAGCGCGGGATGCGGGCGTCAAGAAGCTCGCACACCGCGTCTACCTGCCGGATATTCTCTTCGATCATCCGCTGCGCCCTGGTCATGTGACCGGGGAACCACTGGATGTTCATTTTTTCATAATCCATAATCCTGTTTCCTTATACCGGGGGAGGCGGCCGAAGGCCGGAGAGGGTCAGTAGATCCAGCCTATGGACTTGAGCGGGAAGATGACCGCGTACGCCCGCCCCAGGATCATGCGGTTATCGACCATGCCGATCTCCGCCTTGCGGCTGTCGGTGGACATGTTGCGGTTATCGCCCATGACGAACACGCAGCCCTCCGGCACCTTTTTCGGGCCGATGAAGTCGAGCTTGGTGGTGGTGACCTCGGCGATGTAGTCCTCCTGGATGGGGATGCCGTCGATGTAGACGATGCCGTTATCGAAGTCGATGTTCACGGTCTGCCCCTCGGTGGCGATCACGCGCTTGACCAGCGCCTTGTTGGGGTCATAGCGGTCGGTCTTGAAGACCACCACGTCCCCGGCCTGGGGGGTATAGAGGAGGTTGGAGACGAACATCTTGTCCTCATTGTGCAGCGTCGGCACCATGGAGGTGCCCGAAACGTCGATGATGTGCACGCAGAAGACCAAGAGCGCCATGCTCCCCACCAGCGCGATGAGCAGGCACATAATCCAGTCATAGCTTTCCTTACGCAGCCTCTCCCCCGGCGTCATGCGCTCATAGGCCTCTTTTTCAAGCTGCCTTTTGTTTTTTTTCTTTTCGCTCATAGCAAAGCCTCACAGCACACAAAAGTTTTCATGATATTATACACCCAATCGGTGCGGATGCGCAAGTTTTATTTGCCCAATCGCCGCAGGCTGTTGTATAATGGGTCTATCAACGCAAAAGGAGCAAGCGCCCATGAAGCTGAGCGTCATCATACCGATCTACAACGTGGAGGACTATCTCGCCGCCTGTCTCGACTCGGCGCTGCTGCCGGGGCGGGAGGACTATGAGATCATCGCCGTAAACGACGGCTCCACCGACTCCTCCGGCGCGATCCTCGCCCGTTACGCCGCGCGCTATCCGGGGCTCGTTCGCGCCGTGACCACGGAGAACGGCGGTCTCGGCCACGCGAGGAACGCGGGGCTCGAGCTTGCGCGGGGGGACTATCTGCTCTTCCTCGACAGCGACGACACGCTCTCCCCCGGCGCGCTCGAGGAGATCCTCGGCGTTCTGGACGGAAGCTTCGACGTCGGCGTTTTCGATTTTGTCACCGTCAGTCCGGAGGGGCGGGAGCTGCGCTATGACAGAGGCTGTGATTCCCGCGCTGCTGCTGGCCGCGCCGAACGCCGTGAACAAGCTCTGGCGGCGCTCCCTCTTCCTGCAAAGCGGCGTCCGCTTCCCCGACCGCCAGTGGTTCGAGGATCTCGCGACCGTGCCGCGCCTCTATCTGCGCGCCGGGACGATCCGCGCCTTTTCGCGCCCCTGGTACCGCTATCTGCGCCGCCCCGGCTCCATCACGAACAGCGCCGGGATCGAGCGCAACCGGGAGATGCTCGCATCCGTCGCCGCCGTGTGGGACGACTGCGCCGCGCTCGGAAGGACCGCGCGGCTTCACGACGAGCTGGAGGCCATGGCCGCCTATCACGAGCTTCTGACCAGCGTGACGCGCGTCAACCTTCTCGACCCGAAAAGCCCCGTGCAGGACGCCCTGCGGGAGGACTTTCTCGCGCGCTTTCCGAATTGGCGGCAAAACCCCTATCTGCGCCGCTGGCCGAAAAAGCACCGCCTCCTCGCAAGGCTGATCGTGAGAAGGCGGTACGGGCTTGTACATCTGATCATGACCGCGAACCGTCGGCTTCGCGGCTGAGGCGGAGCGAGGCTCCCTGCGCCTGTTTTCTGAGCGTCAGGATCAGCCTGGAGAGCTCCTCCAGCCCGAGATAATTGAGGCGCATGATGATCCGCCGTCTGAGGCTCTCCTGCCGGAAGGCGGCGCAGGCGGACAGCCTCGGGATATGCTCGTGCACGTAGGCGCGCAGGAGCCATAGCACCTCGCGCTTTTCCGGCGTGCGCTGGCGCGCGAGGCGGTTGATCGAATCGAGCAGGACGTGGTTGATGAGCAGGTACTCAAAATCGTCCCGGCTCCCCTCGGCGTCAATGAACTCCCGCAGCTCCTCCATGATCTCCAGCATGTCGAGATTCTTGCGGGCGTTGTCGTTGTTCATCGTGGAGACCTGCCCCACGCGGTAATCGTAGAGCGCCTCGGGCAGAAAGGCGGTCTTCCTCGCGCGCAGCAGCAGCTTTGCGGAGAAGGCGAAATCCTCGTACCACAGCCCCTCGGGAAAGCGGACGTCCCCGATCAGCGCGCGCCGGAAGAGCTTGTTGCAGGCCGAGCCCGCCGAGGCCAGGGGCTTTCCCGGCTGCATGGTCGGAAGCTCGCTCACCGTGTCGTCCTGGCGCACCGCGCGGATGCCGCAGACCGCGGCGTCCGCGTTTTCGCGTTCCATCGCGTCCAGAAGCTTTGCGTACATCTCCGGCTCCACCCAGTCGTCGCTGTCCACGAAGCCGAGGTACTCGCCCTTCGCAAGCGCCATCCCCCGGTTGCGCGCCCTGCCCTCTGCCGTGCCGTTGTCCGCCGTCGCAGAGCGCGCCGGAGGCGTCGGGCGAGCCGTCGTCCACGAGGATAACCTCCAGCTCCTTCACGCTCTGGCCCAAAAGCGAATCCACGCAGCGGCGCAGATAGCGCTCCGCCTTATAGACCGGAACGATGATACTCAGCTTCATGGAGCCCTCCCTTCGCCGTTCTGCCGGTCTCGTACCACACGAGAGCCAGCACCAGCGCCAGATATACCGATACGTTGGGTCTGCGCAGCACGGCGCCCGAGAACTGCGCAAGCCCCAGCAGCAGCCCCAGGCTCAGCGCCAGGGCAAAGTTTTCCGGCGTAAGGCTTCCCCTGAAGTCGAGCAGCAGCTTTCTGAGCAGCCTGAACAGCACGTACAGCACGAGCCCCGCGTAGAGCGTGAAGCCCGCGTAGCCGTAGTAATAGAAGATCGCGGGCCAGTCGTTCTCGAGATCGCGTATGCCGTCAAAGCCAAGCTGAGACACCTCGAAGCCGACGAGCCGGGTCTGCGCGTCGCATTCCTGCCACAAAAGCCCCGCGTAGCAGAGCTTGATCTGCCGCGTGTCGATCAGCCGCGCAGCGTCCGTGCTCATGTCGAACCACCGGAGCACCCGCTCCATGCCGAAGCGCTCAAAGAGGTCGGGGATGGTTCCGACCATATAGCGCAGATAGTAATATTCAAACACCTCGCGCACCTGCACGTCCCGGAAGCGCTCTTCGGGGCTCATGCTCTTTACGTCGATGTTCTTTTGCAGGAGCGCCGCCTCGATCTCCCCGCCGCTGCCGGCGGCGGACTGCGCGGCGCTGACCTTCGCGCGGGGCGTGTAGGGATAGAGCGCCGCCGAGAGGAGCATCATCGCGGCGAGCAGCAGCGTCATGCGCCGCACGAGGCGCTTATGCTGCACGATCGCCTCGAGCAGCAAAAAGAGCAGAAAGCCGCCCATGATCGCGAAAAGCGAGTAGAAGCAGCCCTTGGTGCCGTTTGTGAGGAAGGCCGCGGTCACCGCCGGGGGGATCAGGATCGCCCAGAAGCGCCGCGCGTTTTTCACGGCAAGGCACAGCGCGAAAACCGAGAGCGTCACAAGGATGATGCTGTGCGCGTTGCGGTTATCGTCGATGACCCAGCCGGAGAAGCCCAGCCCCTCCCCGTAGGTGGAGTTTCCCGTGTGGGTAAAATACGCCGTGAGCAAAATGGCGCCCAGCAGCCCCGCCGCGATCCACAGCCCGCGAAAGGCCTGCCGCTTCGTCTGCTCATCCCGGACGAGGCAGAAAAAGCAGACCGCCATGACCGGCATCTGCAGCACCTTCACGAGATAGGCGAGATCGAAATACGGGCTGATATAGCCGACGCGAAAGCCGTTCAAAACGTGCAGCAGCGAGAAAAAGCCCATCACGCCGAGCCCCGCCCAGAAGCCCTTCGTCGCGCGGCGCGTCACGAGCACCGCGAGGGGCAGCGCCAGCAGGATCACGAGGCGCAGATAGCCCGCGACGGTCGCCACCGCGTCCTGGTTGAAGAAGGCCAGCGTATCGAGAAGCGGCTGCGCCGCGATGAGCAGCGTGAGCCAGTTTCGCTTGAAAAAATTGTTCATCGTCGCCTCCCATAAGTTTTATGGCGCCTTCCGAGGAAGACGCCATAAAAACAATGTGAACGATTACAGGGCAGCTCTAAAAACTCGGGTCTGGTGATGCGCTGAGAGATTTTGCCTCAGCTTGAAGGGCAAAAAACGCAGGAATACTTTGTGTATTTCAAGTTTTTTGCACAAACGGGGCAAAAGATCCGGCGCAGCGCCGGGCAGGAGTTTTTAGCGATGCCTTACAGACGCTCTTTGACCTTGGCCTTCTTGCCCACGCGGTCACGCAGGTAGTAAAGCTTGGCACGGCGAACCTTGCCCTTGCGGGTGGTGGTCACGGACACGATGGAGGGAGAATGCACGGGGAAAACCTTCTCGCAGCCGACGCCGTAGGAGATGCGGCGCACGGTGATGGTCTCGTTGATGCCGCCATGCTTCTTGGCAATGATGGTACCCTCGAAGGCCTGGGTGCGCTCGCGGTTGCCCTCCTTGACGCGGACGAGGACACGCACGGTGTCGCCGACGTTCATCTCGGGCAGCTCGGACTTCATGTAACGCTCACTGAGAACTTTGACCAGATCCATAATCATGATCCTCTTTCCTTATAGATGTTCATACCGGAGGGCGCAGCCACGGCAGCGGACCACCTTTCTATGCTGTGCGATCCTGCACAGTCCATGGTAGTGTACCATATGTTTCCCCAAATTGCAAGAACTTTTTTCAAAGCAGCGCGCGGTAGAGCGCGGCTTTCGCCCTTTCGTTGTAGTCCTCCAGCCCGTCCGGCTGCTTCTCCCGCTTTTGCGCGGCGCAGAGGGCGGCCACCATGTCCTCCACCGCGTCCAGGTCCGGATTGTAGGGCTTGAGCCTCGGGTGCATGAAGAGCGTAAGCCCCAGGCACTTTGCCTCCCAGAGCACGATGCCCTGCCCCTCGTAGCGGCTCTCGAGCGCGAAGCCGTCCATCTGGCGGAGCACCGGGAAGGGGTTTTCCAGGCTCCCGGTCAGCCTCACGCAGTCCGTGAGCCCCAGGCGCCCGATCTGCTCTGTGAGCGCCTTTCTCTCCGGCCCGTCGCCGATCAGGGTCAGGCACATATCCGGCCGCCGGGCGCGCACCCGCTTAAAATCCTCCAGCAGCAGGTCAAAGCCCTTCTGATGCACGAAGCGTCCCATGGAGCAGAGATTGTATTTGCTCGCGTCCGCCCGGAAATCGGTCGGCTCCCCGGCGCGGCGCAGGATCTCCGCGCTGTCGATGAGGTTCGGCGTCACGATCACCTCGGCGTCCATGAGGCCGGTCATGGCGCGAAAGCCCTCCACGATCCCGGCGGAGACGGCGGCGAAGGCGTCAAAATGGCGGAACTTTCCCTTGAAAAAGTGCCAGAGCAGGCGGTATTTCGGCTCCTCGGCGTACTTGACGCGCACGTCGTTGTGCACCCACATAACGCGCTTTTTCGCCCCCGCCGCGAGCGCCCCGGCGGCGCACTCCGCGCCGTAGCTGTTGAAGTCCACCGCCGTGTCGTAGTCCCGCTCGAAGCGCGGGAGGGGGAAGAGCCTTCTTGCAAGCGCGAAGGGCACGAAGCGGCTCAGGTACGGCCAGGGTCTGCACACGATCACGCGCAGCCCCTCCCGCTCGGGCAGGGCGTAGAAGGGCTTGTCGTCAAAGACGTAGACGTCCACCCGGCAGCGGCTGTAATCCAGGTTCTCAAGAACGTTCACCAGCGCCTTCTGGATCCCGCCGACGTGAAAATCCCGCTGAAAAATGGCGATATGCTTCATCTTTTCACCGATATACCTTCATTTCCGCGTCATAGGTCTCGACGCGGGTAAATTTGGCGAAGTCCGGGGCGATCTCCGGGCGAAGCTGCCGCAGCGCCTCGGCCAGAAGCTCGGGGTTGATCGTCGGCTCCTGGGCGGAGAGGACGACCCTGACGAGTACCTCCCGCTCCCCCGCCTCAAAGCCGATCTCGCGGATACCGGGGCGGATGTCCGTCTCCCCCATGCCGCGCTTGGTCTTCCTGGTGATGACGACCGAATCCGCGGAATAAAACGCGGTCAAGGCCTCTGCCATCTCGCGCGCATCGCGCGCGTCATATTCCAGCACGCCCTCGACGGCGAGCCACTTGAGCAGCGCGACCTTGCGCTCCGGCTCGTAGGCCTCCAGCACCCGGATGCCCTCGGGCAGCACCGCCGTGAGCCTTTCAGGAAGCTCTTTGAGGTCGGGGTCTTCCTTCAATTTGAAGTCCATGATCTCGCAGCGGCTCGCCGCGCCCACGGACAGGGGCAGCGCGATGGAGATCTGCGGGTGGGGGTTGAAGCCCTCGGAATAGCGAAGCGCGTAGCCCGCGCGGGAGAAGGCGCGCTGCATCGTGTGCATCAGGTCGAGGTGGGAGATGTAGATCGCCCGCCCGGTCTTTTCAAAACGCAGTCTCAGCTTATCCATCGCAGCGGATGCCTCCTTCCAGCAGCCGCGCCGCGCCGCAGGCGGCGCATTGGTGGCGGCAGTCGGGCGAGAGCCGGCTCTGATAGGCCATCTCCCGCTCGTGCAGGAGGTGGCTCTTTCTCACGCCCACGTCGATGTGATCCCAGGGCAGCACCGCGTCCGTCGGGATCTCGCGGTGGGCGTAGAAGGCGGGATCGACCTTGCAGGTCTCGAAGGCCTTCATCCAGCGCTCGAGATCGAAGTAGTCCGTCCAGGCGTCGAGCCTGCCGCCCTGCCGCCAGACCTCCTCGATCACCGGCGCGACCCGGCGGTCGCCCTTGGAGAGCACGGCCTCGATCAGGCTCGTCGCGGCGTCGTGCCAGTTGTAGGTGACGTTTCGCGCGGTGATCGCGCCGCGCAGCAGGTTCACCCGGCGCAGATACTCCGGGATCGTGATCATCGCCTCCCACTGGAAGGGGCTGTGCGGCTTGGGGATGAAGAGCGAGGTGGAGATCGTGATCTTCACGCCGCGGTTCTTGTTCTTCGCGTTCTCGCGCCAGCAGTGCAGCACCTGGTTTGCCATCTCCGCGATGCCGAGGATGTCCTCGTCCGTCTCGGTGGGCAGACCCAGCATATAATAGAGCTTGACCGCGTTCCAGCCGCCGGAGAAGGCGATCTTGCAGGTGTTGAGCAGATCCTCCTCGGTGACGTTTTTGTTGATCGCGTCGCGCAGGCGCTGGCTGCCGCCCTCGACGGCGAAGGTCAGGCCGCTCTTGCGCACCTTTTGCAGCCGCTCCATGATGTCCATCGAGAAGTTGTCCGCCCGCAGGGAGGGCAGGGCGAGGCCGATGCTCCTCGGCTCACAGTAGTCGAGCAGGCCGTCGCAAAGCGCGGGCAGCGCTCGGTAGTCGCTCGTGGAGAGGGAGAGGAGCGTCACGTCCTCATGCCCGGTGTTTTTCAGCGTCTCGATGCCCTGGCGCACGAGCGTCTCCGGCTTCTTCGCGCGGATCGGGCGATAGACGTAGCCCGCCTGGCAGAAGCGGCAGCCGCGCACGCAGCCGCGAAAGAGCTCCAGGTTCACCCGGTCGTGCACCACCTCCGTGGAGGGGACGATGGGCTTGGTCGGATAGGGCACCTTGTCCAGATCGGAGACAATGCGCTTGGTGACTTTCGCGCTCGCGCCCTCGGTGGGCGTGACGGAGGCGATGCTCCCGTCCCCGTGATAGCGCACCTCGTAGAGCGAGGGGACGTACACGCCGGGAATCTGCGCGGCCTTAACCAGAAACTCGTGCTTCGACCAGCCCTCGAGCTTCGCCCTGCGCAAGAGCGTCAAAAGCTCGTTGTTCACCTCTTCCCCCTCGCCGAGGATGAAGAGGTCGATGAACTCCGCCATCGGCTCCGCGTTCACCGCCGAGGTGCCGCCCGCCCACACGATGGGCAGCAGCGCCTTGCGATCCCTCGACCTGAGCGGGAGCCCCGCCATGTCGATCATGTCGAGCACCGTCGTATAGGCCATCTCATAACCCACGGAGAAGGCCAGCGAATCAAAGCGCCCCAGCGGATCGCCGCTCTCCAGGGCGTAGAGCGGGATGCCCGCCTTCTTCATCTCCTCATACATATCCCCCCAGGGGGCAAAGCAGCGCTCGCACCAGACGAAGTCCAGGCTGTTCATCGTGTGGTAGAGGATGCTCATGCCGAGGTTCGACATACCGATCTCGTAGGTATCGGGGAAGCAGAAGGCGAGGCGGATATCCACCTTCTCCTTGTCCTTGAGGATCTGGTTATATTCCCCGCCCGTATAGCGCGCGGGCTTCTGCACCCGGGGCAGGATGCGTTCCAAGCGTTTGTCCATGGCATACTCCCATCTCTGTGAATGGGAATATTTTATATCATTTCCGCGCGCTTGGCAAGCCCCGAGCCGCTCTCCTGCCAGCACAAAAGCCAGATCGCGGCCGTAAGCACCGCGACGCCCTCCCCGCGCAGCAGCAGCCAGATGCCGAGGGCGAGAAGCGCCGCGCCGACGAAGAGGCTCACCGCCTCGGTGACGCGCTCCCCTCTCCGCTCCCCCAGCAGGGCGCAGGAGAGGGCGAGCAGCACGCGCCCCCCGTCCAGCGGCAGGGCGGGCAGGAGATTGAAGGCGCTCAAGAGCAGGCTCACCCCGGAGGAGAGATAGAGCCAGTCCGTCCCCCGCCCCCAGCGGGAGGCGGCGAAGGCCCAGGCAAGCCCCGCCAGAGGCCCCGCGAGGGCTGCAAGGGCGTGTCCCGCCGCGCCGC
>CAJOFI010000042.1 GCA_905233595.1 uncultured Oscillospiraceae bacterium
GGAGACCATTGACATGAACTATCAGATCCCCGCCCTGGCCGGACGCTATGCAAGCCAATCCCTTTTCTTCATCGGCCGCAATACGGATTACGCCGTGGCACTGGAGGGCGCGCTGAAGATGAAAGAGATCTCCTATCTGCACGCGGAGTCCTATGCCGCCGGGGAACTCAAGCACGGCACCATCGCGCTCATTGACGAGGGGCAGCCGGTGATCGCCGTCTGCTGCAATGAGGCCCTTTGCGACAAGACGCTGTCGAACATCGTGGAGGTCAAGGCCAGGGGCGCGAAGGTGCTGGCCCTGGCCTTCCGCGGGAACAGGAAGATCGTCTCCCAGGCCGACGACGTGATCTTTATTCCCCGGATCGAGACGGTCTTTTCCGCGGCGCTGGCCGTGGTACCGCTGCAGCTTCTGGCCTACTACGCGGCCAAAGAAAAGGGCTGCGACATCGACAAGCCGAAAAACCTGGCCAAGTCCGTGACGGTGGAATAAACCGTATCACAGAACAGACGGAAAAAATCTGAAAACAAAAGACCGGCGAGAGGAACATTCCTGTATGGGTTCCTCTCGCCGGCGTATCTTTGTCATACTGCGGCTCAATATTCGGTAGTAAATCGGTAGTAAAAATCAGACTGTACCGTGGTTTTTCGTGGTGAGACGTCGCAAAACGGGGCTGGTTTGTGCCCTGCCGTGACAAACGAACATCGCCTGGGAAGTTCTCCGGGGTGTTGGTAAGGATGAGGTTGACGAGTACGGACAGGAATACACTTACACTGACATCTTGTGGTTATGCTATTTTCTCTATCTTGTCTAGGCAATTTGATGACCATGCTTTGACCAAAGAAGCGTCAAAAAAGCTACCTTGGGAAAAGAAAAAACAACTCTGATCAAACCGACGGAAGGGCAGGGAAGCGGTAAATATCGGCGCAGGATCTGCTGCCTTACGGAACTGGTTTTTACCAACTTTTTGCGATCCGCTACCACTCTCTCGTGCCTGGCGGCTGGTTTCAACCCGCGCACAGATTTGGCGGTTATCGAAATGGCGGAAGTCGTGTGCGTACACGTGATAGCAGCGCTATCTCAATACTTTGCTCAATACTTCTATTCTTCTAGGGGAAAGGGGCAAAACGTACTTTCATATGAAAAGTTAAATAAAAAAACAAAAAGCCGCGAATCTTAACGATTCACGGCTTTCATGTTGGAGCTGCTGGGCAGATTCGAACTGCCGACCTCATCCTTACCAAGGATGCGCTCTACCTACTGAGCTACAGCAGCAAATTGTATGCCCCTTGAGACAAGGGGCATAGCTGGCGACCACGAAGGGACTTGAACCCTCGACCTCCGGCGTGACAGGCCGGCGTTCTAACCGACTGAACTACGTGGCCATCAATCAATCAGCTTGCTTATGATACCAGATCATTTCGGATTTGTCAATACCTTTTTCAAAAAAATTCACGGTTTTTTGCCGCATGGGATCCTTCGCTTGCGCGCAGCGACAGGGGCTGCGCTCAGGATGACGGGGGATTGGCGCAGGGCGACAGGGGCAGTTCCTTAGGATGACAGGGGCTGGGGGCGGGATGAGAGGGCATGCCCTTAAGCTGACGGGGCATGCCCTCGGGAGGACAGGGAAAGCTGCGCCGCTCCTATTCGTTGCCTGCTGTCTTCTGCTTTTCGGTTGCTTTGCCGCTTTTTGCCAGCAGCAGGAGAGCAAGCGCGAAGAGCGGCAATCCGCCGATGAGGCCGATGGGGGCGGGGCCGAGGGTCGTGTGCGTGATATAGGCGGGGTTCAAGACCAGAACGCCGAGACCAGAGACCGCGTTGAACGCGCCGTGGGCGAGGGCGGGAACCCAGATGCAGCCCGTCTTCTCATACAGATCGTCGATGATCGTGCCGAGGGCGACGCAGACGGCGCAGAAGAGCAGCGGCCCCAGCACGGGCGCGCCCCAATAGTCGCTGCCGTAGTTATAGCCCGCGAGGATCATGACCGGCCAGTGCCACACGCCCCAGATCGCACCGCCGAGCAGCCGCCCCTTCGCGGTGCCGAAGCGCGCCTTGAGCCTTGGGTAGAGGAAGCCGCGCCAGCCCACCTCCTCGCCGAGGGCGGCGAAGGTGTTGATGAGCGGGGCGTAGGTCAGCGCCTCGACAAGCTGGATGAGCACGAGGGTTTCAAGCGTGAGCCCCTGCGCCTCCATCTGCCGCAGACCCTCCTCACCGAGCTGGGCGGCGAGAAAGCCGAAGCCCGGATCGAAGGCCTTCGGAAACAGCAGGAAATAGACTGCCGCGCCCAGCACGGCCAGCACGGCAAAGCCGAACCAGGCGGCAAGCACCCACTTGCCCTTGTGCCGGAGCTTCAGGCTCCAGCCCATGTCGCGCGGCGCCTTCGCAAGCAGCACGGCGGCGAAGGGCGCGTACATCGACACGAGCAGCGCGAGTTGGAAATAATGGGTCTGCCCGTTCCAGGCAAGGCCGATGGCGACGGCCTGGAGCGCCCAGGCCAGCAGAAAGGCCCAGAGCAGGAAAGAGGAGAGCTGTTTGTCCTTCATCGAAATACCTCCCCGACCAGCGTCGGAATCACAAAGCTCAGTAGCAGCGCGCCGAACACCACCGGCATGAACCACGCGCCCAGCGGGCGGCAGAGCGCGGAGCAGACGCTCAGATACGCAAAGAGCAGCGCAAGCTCCGTGCTCATCAGATCGAGGCTCAGCCAGCTCGGCTCGATCGTCCGGCCGCCGATGCGCAGGGCGTTTACGCGCACAAAGCCGCCTTTTTTCCTCAGCAGCGCCGGGAAACGCGAGACGGCGGCGCTCAGCGCGAACATGAGCCAGCCGAGCGCAAGCATGCCCCACAGCGCGGCTTTGCCGCTGTAGGCGTCGGGCTGCCCCGCGCCGTTATAGCTCGTGGGGATCTCAGCCGGGATGCCGCCCCAGCGCAGCGCCACGAAGAGCGTCGCGCCGAGGAGCGAAAGGAGCCCGAGGATCAGCAGAATAAGCCGTATGATTCGTTTGACCATGTTGTATCACCCTTATTATACGTCCAGCTCGAGGGGCTTGTCGATCTCCTCGCCGACGTATTTCCCGTTTTTCTTCCGCTGCTTGACGCATTCGGTGAGCAGGTACTCGATCTGCCCGTTGAGGGAGCGGAAATCGTCCTCCGCCCACCGAGCCAGCGCGTCATAGAGCTTGGGGGACAGGCGCAGCGGCACCTGTTTCTTCGCGGTGTCCGCCATGGCTCAATACAGGCTGCCGGAGTTCACGACCGGCTGCGCGTCGCGGTTGCCGCAGAGCACGACCAGCAGATTGGAGACCATCGCGGCCTTGCGCTCCTCGTCGAGCTCTACGGTGTGGTTCTCGCTCAGACGCTCGAGCGCCATCTCCACCATGCCGACCGCGCCGTCCACGATCATCTTGCGCGCGTCGATGATGGCCGAAGCCTGCTGACGCTGTAGCATGACCGCCGCGATCTCGGGGGCGTAGGCGAGGTAGGTGATGCGCGCTTCAACGATCTCGATGCCGGCCTCCTCGACCTTCTGCTGAATCTCGTCCCGGATGCGCTGGGCCACGAGCTCGCTCGAGCCGCGCAGGCTGCCCTCATCCGCGACGCCGTCGCCCGTGGTGTCCACACCGGGGGCAACGTCGTAGGGATAGAGCCGCACGATGTTGCGCAGCGCGCTGTCGCACTGCAGGGAGAGATACTCCTTGAAGTTATCCACGTTGAAGACGGCCTTGGCGGTGTCGGTGACCTTCCAGATGACCGCGATGCCGATCTCGACGGGATTGCCAAGGCAGTCGTTGATCTTCTGGCGGGAGTTGGAGAGGGTCATGGCCTTGAGGGAGATCTTCTTGCTGACCGCTTCAACGGCCTGCTCGCTGTTCTTGCTCAGCGCGGCGCTCAGAAGGGCGTTGCTGCCCGCGTCCACGTCGCCGGACTGGTTGAGCTTGGTCTTGGCGGCTGGGTTCACCGCGACGCAGAAGGGGTTGACAAAGTAGAAGCCGTCCTCCTTCAGCGTACCGATGTACTTGCCGAAGAGCGTGAGCACCAGCGCCTCCTGGGGCTTTAAGACCTTGAGCCCGCAGAAGGGGAGCCAGCCGACGCTCAGCCACAGGATGCTCAGCACCAGCAGGGGGATAAAGCCCATGCGCCCGTCGTCGAGCTTCACGCCCGCGAAGATCACGAGGCCGACCGCCGCAAGGTACAGAGCGGAAAACAGCAGCAGCATGGCCATCCCGTTTTTCTTGTTGTTCAATACTTTCTCTTTCATGGAAAGCACCTCCTTTTTGATATCAAAATGATATCACAGTAATATTCCAATGTCAAGCAAAATCGGAAAAATTTTCTTGCCGGGGCTTCACAGAACGGCGCGGAAAAACGCAGAAGTCTGCGCACAAAAAAATAGCAAACAGGACTGGACATTTTTCGACATTTATTGTATACTGTTTGTAACCTTTTGAAACCAAGTGCGATCGGATATCCATACGATATAGAAGGAGGCTTTTCGATGAAAGGCAAAATCACAGCGGTGCTGTTTATTCTTGTGTTCCTGCTCGTGGTGGCGGTGGTGTTCACCTTCCTCACGAGCCTTGACCGCCGCCGCGAGGCGGCTGAGAGCGCGCCCGTGGGTCAGGACGTGGTGGTGACGGACGTGACGCCCGCGCCGACCGAGGCGGTGCAGACCGTCGTCACGCCGGTGCCCTACACCGCGCCCGACCAGAGCGCGACGAGCGCCCCCATCCCCGCGGCGACCCCGGCGGTCACGGAGAGCGCCGTCATTGAGACGCCGACGCCCACCGAGCTGCCCGAGAGCATCGCGAGCGTGAGCGATATGGGCGCGGTGCTGGCGAGCGGCAGCTTCACCTCCAACACCGGCAAGGGCATCAACCTGCGCGCGGACTATGAGGCCCGCGTCACCGGCGCAAACGAGATCGGCGTGGTCGTCACGGTCTATCTCAACTCTTACAGCATCCACGTCAACGCCCTGCCCGACAAGGTGAACGTCGGGCTGAACGGGCAGTACGTGACGCTCGACTCCCCGGCGATCAACTACGACGGCAACACGCAGCTTCTCACGACCGAGCTGGGCAGCCAGTCCTTCACGGTGCAGCTCCCGCAGGGCAATTCCCGCGATCTCGATCTGCAGGTGGAGTGGCACTGGGGCGGCACCTACGGCGGGGAGAGCATCCCCGTCATCGAGTGCGGCGGCCGCTTTACGGTAGAGAGGTGAGCGGTATGGACAGTCTGAGCTATGAGATCGTGCAAAACTGGCTGGTGCGCAAGACCAAGGCGCAGAAGCTCGCGTTTATCGAGATGCTGCGGCGGGAGTTTCCCGAGCTGCGGGTCGAGGAGGGGGGCTTTGCCCACTGCCGCAACCTCGTGCTGGGCGACGTGGAGACGGCGAAGGTGCTCTTCACCGCGCACTACGATACCTGCGCGCGCCTGCCCTTCCCGAACTTCATCACGCCGAAGAACCTGCTCGTCTACATCGCGTACAGCCTGCTCATCTCCCTGCCCTTTCTGGCGCTGATGTTCGGCCTTGCGATCCTGCTCCTGCAATGGATCGGGCTGGGGGGCTGGATGCTCGGCATGGTGCTTGGCTTGGCGGCGATGCTCTACGTCTTCATGCTCGGCCCGGCGAATACCCACACGGTCAACGACAATACCTCCGGCGTGCTGACGCTGGTGGAGACCATCCGCGCCATGAGTGAGGAGGAGCGCAAAAACTGCGCCTTCGTCTTCTTCGACCACGAGGAGAACGGGCTGCTCGGTTCCATGTTCTTTGCCTCGAAGCACAAAAAGCAGATGAAGGACAAGCTGCTCGTGAACTTTGACTGCGTCTCGGACGGGGATCATTTCCTCTTCGTCCAGTCCGGCAAGGCGAGGAAGCGCTATGGCGAGGCTTTGAAGGCGGCGTTCCCGGAGGCGGCGGGCAAGAGCCTGTATTTTGAGAGCACGCTCTCGGCCTTCTACCCCTCGGATCAGACGAACTTCCCCCTGGGCGTCGGCGTCGCGGCGATGCGCAAAAAGCCCGTGCTGGGGCTTTACATGAGCCGCATCCACACCGAGAAGGACACCGTTTTGCAGGAGGAGAACATCGCCTACTTCGCCGAGGGCGCGAGACGCCTCGCGGCGAACATATAGGAGAACGTTCCATATTTGCAAAAAACTGAAAACCATGTTTTATAAAAGCGGCGCGAGGACTTTTGCGAGGACGCCGACGAGCTTGACCGTCCACTTCTCCCGCTTCACGCTCTCGGCGGTCACTTCGCGGCAGAGGCTCTGGGTGCTGAGAAAATCGGCCTTGATCTCCGGCAGGCAGTCGGTTCCGCGCATCCAGGCGGCGCACTCGAAGTGGTGATAGAGGCTGCGGTAGTCGAGGTTGATCGTGCCGACTACGGCCTCGATATCGTCGCTGAGGAAGACCTTCGCGTGCACGAAGCCGGGTGTGTACTCGTAAATGCGCACGCCGGAGCGAATAAGCGAGGGGTAGTGCGTCTTCGCGAGGGCGTAGGGCAGCTTCTTGTCCGGGATGCCGGGCAAAATCAGCCGCACGTCCACTCCGCGCTCGGCGGCGAACCTGAGCGCCGTCTCCATCTCCCCGTCGAGGATCAGATAGGGCGTCATGATGTAGACGTAGCGCTGCGCGCGGTTGAGCACGTCCATGTACAGCCATTCGCCCACGCGCTCGTCGTCCACCGGGCAGTCGGCGTAGGGCAGGACGAAGCCCGCGCTCTCGGGGCAGGGCTCCACCGGCGCGTCCGGGAAGAGGGAGAAATCCGCCTCCTTCTCCGTGAGGTTCCACATCTGCAGGAACATCAGCGTGAAGCTCCTCACGGCTTCGCCGCGCAGCAGGAGCGCCGTGTCCTTCCAATGGCCGAAGCGCGTGATCTCGTTGACGTATTCGTCGGCGAGGTTCACGCCCCCGGTGAAGGCCACCTTGCCGTCGATGACCAGGATCTTGCGGTGGTCGCGGTAGTTGTAGTGGGTGGAGACGAAGGGCGCGATGGGCGCGAAGGGGCGGCACTCGATGCCGAGCAGCCTGAGGCGCTTCGGATAGTCGCGCGGGAGGGTGAAAAACTCACAGGTGCCGTCGTACATCAGCCGCACCGTGACGCCCTCGGAGGCCTTGCGGGCGAGGATCTCCAGGACACTGCCCCACATGATCCCCTCGTCCACGATGAAAAACTCGAGAAAAATGAACTTTTCCGCCTTCTCCAGCTCCTCAAGCAGCACGGGGAAGAGCGCGTCCCCCAGCGGGAAATAGCGGCATTCGCTCTGCCGGTAGAGCGGGAAGCAGCCCGTGCGCTTGACGTAGCGCACAAGCCCCAGCGCGTCCGGCGCCTTTTCACCCAGGGCGGCGAGCGTGCCCTCGTCCTGGGGAAGCCTGCCGCGCGTCTGCTCGGTCAGAGCGGCGTAGCGATCGCGCAGCATACGGTGCCCCAGATCGCTCTGCGTGTAGAGATAGAGCAGCGCCCCCACCGCGGGGAAGAGCATGATGACGATGATCCAGGTGAGCTTCGCGCTGGGGTCCTGGCGGCTGCTGAGCAGATAGAGCGCCATCACGGCCGAGAAAAACCCGCTGATCGTCACGTAATGGGGCAGGAAATCCTGCAAACGCCCAAACAGAAAAATCACCAGCAGCACCTGGAGCAGCACCAGAAGCGTGATGAGCCCCGCCCGGCTGAACACCGCGCGCAAAAGCCCCCGCCGCCCCTTTTTCAGCAGCCGCAGCCCGCGCCTGCCCTGTGCGTTGCCGTTCATAAGCGCCTCCCAAAACATAGTAAGAGAAGTATAACCGATTTGCGGATATGCGTCAACGGGGATGTGAAAAACGCGTTTTCACATCCCCGCTGTATCAATGGCCGCGTCAGAGCAGAGGAGCGTCAGCTCGTTGTCGCCGACACTGGCGACGCCCTCGCTCACGCGAAGGCGGAGAAGGCTCCCGTCCTCAAGGGTGCAGAGCACGACGCCACGGCTCACGGCGCAGAGCATCGGCGCGTGATTGGCGAGGATGCCCACCGAGCCGTAGCCCGTCGGGAGCCTGGCGGAGCGCACCTTCGTATCCACGACGGTGGCGTCCCCGGTGACGGCGGCGAAGCGAAAAAGCTTGTCCATGCCGCCACCTCAGTACTGCCCGCGCTTGGCGACGACCTCGTCGATGCTGCCGCACATCAGAAACGCCTGCTCGGGCAGATCGTCCACGTCGCCGCCGAGGATGGCCTGGAAGCCCTTGACCGTGTCGGCGAGCCTGACGTACTTGCCCTCCATGCCGGTGAAGGCCTCCGCCACGTGGAAGGGCTGGGAGAGGAAGCGCTGGATGCGCCGCGCGCGGTTGACCGTCGCGCGATCCTCCGCGCCGAGCTCGTCCATGCCGAGCACCGCGATGATGTCCTGGAGCTGGCGGTACTTTTCCAGCACCTGCTGCACGGCGCGGGCGGTCTCGTAGTGCTCTTTGCCGAGAACGCCGGGGTCGAGCATGCGGGAGCTGGATTCCAGCGGATCGACCGCAGGGTAGATGCCAAGCTCGGCGATGGAGCGGGAGAGCACCGTCGTCGCGTCCAGATGCGCGAAAGCGGTGGGGGGACGTAGATCGCCTGCACCGAGGTGACCGAGCCGTTTTTCGTGGAGGTGATGCGCTCCTGCAGATCGCCCATCTCGGTGGCGAGGGTGGGCTGGTAGCCGACGGCGGAGGGCATGCGCCCCAGAAGCGCCGAGACCTCGGAGCCGGCCTGCGTGAAGCGGAAGATGTTGTCGATGAAGAGCAGCACGTCCTGCCCGCTCTCGTCGCGGAAGTTCTCCGCGATGGTCAGCCCCGAGAGCGGCACGCGCAGACGCGCGCCGGGCGGCTCGTTCATCTGGCCGAAGACCAGGGCGGTCTTGTTGATGACGCCGGACTCACGCATCTCGTTCCAGAGGTCGTTTCCCTCGCGGGAGCGCTCGCCGACCCCGGCGAAGACGGAGTAGCCGCCGTGCTCGTAGGCCACGTTGCGGATCAGCTCCTGGATCAGCACGGTCTTGCCCACGCCCGCGCCGCCGAAAAGCCCGATCTTGCCGCCGCGCGCGTAGGGCGCCAGCAGGTCGATGACCTTGATGCCGGTCTCCAGCAGCTCGGTCGCGGGGAGGATGTCGGTGAATACCGGGGGCTTGCGGTGGATGGGCAGGCGCTTGGCCTGCACGGGGCCCTTGCCGTCGATGGGCTCGCCCACGACGTTGAACATGCGCCCGAGCGTCGCCTCGCCCACGGGCATGGTGATGGGGCTGCCGGTGCTGACGGCCTCGCAGCCGCGGGAGATGCCGTCCGTGGAGGACAGGGCGATGCATCTCGCGTCGCCGCCGCCGATCTGCTGCACGACCTCCATCACGACCTTGCGCCCCTCGAGCGGCACTTCCACCGCGTGGTACAGCTCCGGGAGCTGCCCGGAGGGGAAGTGCACGTCCACCACCGGCCCGATCACACGTTTTACGATTGCTTTTTCCATATAAATAACTACTCCTTATAAGCTCCCCCTCCGGGGGAGCTCCCGCGAAGCGGGTGAGAGGGCTGTTCGTCTTTGCAGAAGCCACTTGGCTCCCCCCCTCCGGGGGAGCTCCCGCGAAGCGGGTGAGAGGGTTGTTCGTCTTTGCAGAAGCCACTTGGCTCCCCCTCCGGGGGAGCTCCCGCGAAGCGGGTGAGAGGGTGAAAGCAGCTTGTCAGCGGGCGGCATGATCGCCGCCCCTATTTGTTCTTCAAAGCCTCCGCGCCGCCTGCGATCTCGGAAATCTCCGTGGTGATGGCGGCCTGGCGGGCGTGGTTGAGTTGCAGCGTGAGCGCGCCGATCAGCTCCTCGGTGTTGTCCGCCGCAGCGGTCATCGCGGTCATACGGGCGGCATGCTCGCCCGTGCGCGCCTCCAAAAGCGCCGCGTGCACGCCGTTAACGAGCGCCATGTCCGCAAGCGCGCACAGAAGGCTCTCCCGATCCGGCTCAAAGATCACGCGCCGCCCGTCCTCCGCGCCCTCCGCTTCGGGCAGGCGCAGGGGAAGCAGCGTCCGGCTGCCGGGGCTCTGCTGCAAAACGGACTTGAACTGCTGGTACACGAGCACGATCTCGTCCGCCTCGCCCTCGGTGTAGAGCTTGCGCAGATACGCGGCGACGGCCTGCGCCTCGGCGCTCTCCGGCGCGTCGCTGACCTCGAAGCTCTCCCGGACGGGAAGCATGATACCGGGGAGCACGTCCTTCCCCCAGCGCCCGCAGACGATCAGCGACTTTTCGCGCGCGTCCTGCGCCGCAAGCTCCTCCAGATAGCGCAGCAGCGCGGAGTTGTAGGTGCCGCAGAGACCGCGGTTGCCGACGATGAGCACGTAGCAGACGCGCTCGTTCTTCCCGTGCGGGCACAGACGACCCTTTGCAGCATCTCCCGGCTCCGGGCGGCATAGTCCCTGAGCGCGGAATAGGCGGTCTGGGTACGGCGAAGCTTCGCCGCCGCGACCATCTTCATGGATTTTGTGATCTGCCGGGTGTTCTCCACACTCCGGATGCGCGTACGGATGGCGCTCAGATTCGCCATTTCATCACGTCCTTCGCGCTTGAAAATTTGAGGGTCACTCCTCAAAACTCACGACTCAAAACTTATTCAAATTCTCCCGCGAATTCCTCGACTGTCTGGCGCAGGCATTTGAGCTGCGCTTCGTCAAGCTTTTTGCCGCTTCGGATGATATCGTCCAGGCGGGGGAGGCGCTCGTGCACGAAGGCGAGCAGCGCCTTTTCAAAGCGGGCGACGTCCTTGAGCGCCACCTTGTCGGCATAGCCCTCGTTGACCGCCCAGATGGAGATCACCTGGTCGGAGGCGTCCATGGGGCTGTACTGCGGCTGCTTGAGAAGCTCCGTCATGCGGTCGCCCCGGTGCAGGGTCGCACGGGTGGTCTTGTCGAGATCGGAACCGAACTGCGAGAAGGCCGCAAGCTCCCGGTACTGCGCGAGATCCATGCGCAGGCGCCCCGCCACCTGCTTCATCGCCGCAAGCTGCGCCGAGCCGCCCACGCGGCTGACCGAGAGGCCGACGTTTACCGCCGATCTGCCCGTCGGTGATGGAGATGACGTTCGTGGGGATGTAGGCCGAGATGTCCCCGGCCTGGGTCTCGATGATGGGCAGGGCGGTCATGCTGCCGCCGCCGGCCTCCGCGCTCAGACGCGCCGCGCGCTCGAGCAGACGGGAGTGCAGATAGAACACGTCGCCGGGGTAGGCCTCGCGCCCGGGCGGGCGGTGCAGCAGCAGGGAGATCTCGCGGTAGGCGACGGCCTGCTTGGAGAGGTCGTCGTACACGATCAGAACGTCCTTGCCCTGGTACATGAAGAATTCGCCCATCGCGGCGCCCGCGTAGGGCGCGATATAGAGCATGGGCGCGGACTCCGAGGCGCTGGCGCAGACGACGATGGTGTAATCCATCGCGCCGTGCTGGCGCAGCTTGTCCACCACGCCAGCCACCGTGGACTCCTTCTGCCCGATGGCGACGTAGATGCAGATCATGTCCTTGCCCTTCTGGTTGAGGATCGTGTCGAGGGCGATGGCGGTCTTGCCGGTCTGCCGGTCGCCGATGATCAGCTCGCGCTGGCCGCGCCCGATGGGCACCATGGCGTCGATGGCCAGGATGCCGGTCTGCATCGGCTCGTGCACGGGCTTGCGGCTGATGACGCCGGGAGCCTTGAACTCAACGGGGCGACGGCCTTCGGCCTCGATGGGGCCCTTGCCGTCGATGGGCATGCCGAGCGGGTTGACCACGCGGCCGAGCAGGCCCTTGCCGGACGGAACGTCCATGATTCGACCAGTTGTGTGAGCCTGGTCGTTCTCTTTGATTGCAGTGACGTCGCCGAGAAGAACGGCGCCGATTTCATCTTCCTCGAGGTTCTGGACCAGGCCGTAAACGGTCTTGCCACCCTCGCCGATGAATTCCAGCAGCTCGCCGGCCATGGCGCTCTTCAGGCCATCGACGCGCGCGATGCCGTCGCCGACCTGGATGACCGTGCCGACCTCCCGCGAGTCAACGCCCATCTCGAGCCCTTCTAGCTGCTTGCGCAGAGCCTCGTCAATGGACTGTGCGGTGATCTCAGTCACTAGCATTCACCTCCCTTTCATTACTGCTTCAGCACGGTGCGAGTTTTCTCGATCTGCGAGAGGATGCTCGCATCGATGCGCTCGTCTGCCGTGCTCATGATGATGCCGCCGATCATGGACTTGTCGATGTGCTCCTGGAGCACGACCGACTTGCCCAGGCCGGCTTCTGCCTTCTGCTTGATAAGCTCGCGCAGATGGTCGTCGAGCTCGACCGCCGTCGTAACGTCGACGGCAACCAGATTGAGTTCGTCGCCCATCTTCTTCTCGAAACCCTCGGACACGCGGGGCAGGTAATCCACTTCGCCGCGCTCGGCCATGAGGGCCAGAACGCTGACGAGCGCGGGATTCGCTTCCGCGAACACGCCGCGCACGAGCTGAGACTTCTGCTCGGGCGTGTAGCCGGGGTCCTTCAGCGCGCTTTCCAAATCGGCGTTGCCGCGCAGAGCGGCGACGATCGTGATCAGCTGATCGCGAACCGCGAGCACGCCGTCCTGGCCGCCGTCGTTGTTCACAGCATCGAAGAGAAGCTGCGTGTACGCGGCGATCTGCTCTTTTACGACAAGACGATTAGTTGGCATGGAAACTGCCCGCCTCGCTGATGTAGCGCTCGATGATCGCGCGGTGCTCGTCGTCGCTCAGGTCGGTTGCGACCATGCGCGACGCGACATCGACGGACAGGTCGGCAATCGAGCTCTGGAGATCGGCCATGGCAGCCTTCTTCTCCGCTTCGATGGCGACTTTCGCCTTCTCGATCATCGCGGCTGACTCTTCCTGCGCTTGCTTGGTGATGTCCGCGCGGACGGCTTCGCCTGTCTCCTTGGCCTC
>CAJOFI010000043.1:0-6786 GCA_905233595.1 uncultured Oscillospiraceae bacterium
GCCGAGCGCGGCGTGAGGGGACTTGTCGTCGCCCGCAAAACCAGCTTCGGCGGTCAGTCCGAGGACGCGCTCCGCGTGCGCGAGGTGATGCAGTCCGTAATGGAATCGCTCGCGCTTCTCTACGATAACCCCGCTGCGGCGCTCGCGGAAGCGCTCGACCTCTACGCGAAGACCGGCAGCAAGGCGCGAGTGCGAGACTTCCTGTTCCCGAAGTCCATGCCGACGAAACGTCCTGGAAAGCCGACTACGAAGCCGCGCTCAGAGACGCAAGATGCGGCCTGATTAGACGCCACATCGGAGCCTTCGACTCTGAAGGCGAATGTCGGCGGTTGCGATGCGCGAAGCACTGGCGCAGCATTTGGCTCTCGGCCTTCTCCCAGCTCTCCTGCCCGAAATAGGAGTCCTCCGAGACGTAGTCGAAGCCCGCGCCGAGCGGCCCCTCGCCCTCCTTCTTACCCACCACCGCCGCCCAGGAGAGGATCGCGGGCGCGGAGGGCAGCGCGATCGTCTGCCTGCCGATTCGTTTGCTCATACTCATGCTCCTTCGTTTTTTCTGTTAGTATGTGAAGAAGCGAGAAAAATAACCGCAATGTTTAGGAAAATGAAGAAAGATGATTACGGTTCAGTCTTGTGCGCAACGAACGATAAAACTGTAGGTTAGGAACTGTGCAGAAATAAATTGTGCAAAGATGGCGTAGGATTTTTCGCCTGTAGCGAGGCGGAAAATCGCAGGAATACTTTGTGTATTTCAAGAGATTGCACAGATTATTTCGGAACAGTTCCTTACAAAAAAGGATTGCCGTACCATTGCTGATACGGCAATCCTGATCAAATACGAGGGTGAAAAGAAGCTGAAAACTGAAAACAGCGTCAGGCGATTTTCAGCTCTTCCCAGAGGGTGTTGACGTAGTCGAGGGTCGCGGTGTCGAGGTTGCGGAAGGCAAACTCGTTGTAGAGCTCGCTGAAATTCTCGATCCCGGGGTAGAGGATCTCCATGGCTTCCTCGCCCAGTTCCTCGGCGTAGTCGGCGTTCTCATAGACCAGCGCGTTGGGGGAGGCGTAGTAGATGTACTCGGCGTTGGCGATCGCGGGCTCCTCGGAGAGCATGTAGTTGATGAAGATCTCCGCCAGCTCCTTGTGCTGGCAGGAGCTGGGGATGCACATCGCGTCCACGAAGTAGTTGGTGCGCTCAGGGTAGTAGAAGCGCAGATCCACGCTGTCGCTCTGGGCGTCGAGCATGGTGAAGTAGTCGCCCGCGTAGTAAGCGCCGGCGGCGGCCTCGCCGGACTCCATCATGTTGTAGATCTCATCCATCACATAGCTCTTGACGAGGGGAGCCTGGGTCTTGAGCTCGGCGAGAGCGGCGTCCCAGTTGGCGTGGTCAGTGTCGTTCACGTCAAGCCCCAGCTTGTACTGGGCGGTGGCAAAAGCGTCGCGGGGGTTGTTGAACTGGACGATATTGCCGGCGTACTTCTCGTTCCACAGCAGCTCCCAGTCATTCGCGTCGGCCTCATCCACGACGTTTGCGTTGTAGATGATGCCCACCACGCCGTAGGTGTAGGGCACGGAGTAGAGGTTGTCGGGATCGTAGTACAGGCCGCGGAAGCTCTCGTCGATGTACTTGTAGTTGGGGATGTTGTCGAAGCTCAGGGGCAGCAGCATGTTCTCAGCCGCCATGCGGGCGACCATGTAGTCCGAGGGGATGATGACGTCGTAGCTCACCGCGCCGGTGGAGAGCTTGTTGTACATGTCCTCGTTGCTGGCGTAGGTGTCGTAATTGACCTTGAGCTTCTGGCCGTACTCGGCCTCGTACCACTTCTCAAACTCGCGGATCGTGTCAAAGGAATCCTCGGAGCCGTCGGAGATGTACTCGCCCCAGTTGTAGACGTTGAGGGTGAGCGTGTCCTTGCCGCCGCAGCCGCTGAGCAGCATCGCGCAGAGCATGGCGCAGAGCGCCAGGAGGGAAATCAGCTTTTTCATTTGGTCTTCTCCTTTTGTTTATGCAGATTTTTTTGTTGTTTTTTGATCTCCTTTGCCTTTCTGATCTCCTCGCCGGTCTCCGCGTCGAAGAG
This sequence comes from uncultured Oscillospiraceae bacterium, assembly GCA_905233595.1. GTDB lineage: Bacteria > Bacillota > Clostridia > Oscillospirales > Oscillospiraceae > Limivicinus. The sequence continues at coordinate 2,073 of CAJOFI010000043.1, forward strand.
GTTGGAGATCAGCAGCAGGATCAAAATTACAAAGAAGATGATGGTGGCCAGGGCGTACATTTTGGGGGTGACCGTTTTCTTGGTCATGTTGTAGATGCGGATGGGCAGGGTCTGAAAGCCGTTGCCGGCGGTGAAGTAGGAGATCACGAAGTCGTCGAGCGAGAGCGTGAAGGCCATGATGAACCCCGTTACGATGCCGGGCAAAATCTCCGGCACCTCCACCTTGAAGAAGGCGCGCAGGGGAGTGCAGCCCAGATCCTGCGCCGCCTCGGGCAGGGATTTGTCCATCTGCTGCAGCTTGGGCAGCACCTGGAGGATCACGTAGGGCAGGCAGAAGGTGACGTGCGCGATGAGCATCGTCCAGAAGCTCAGGCTCGTCGCCGCGCCGAAGAGGCGGCCGACGAACACGAACATAAGCATCAGCGAGATGCCGGTGATGATGTCGGGGTTGATCATGGGGATGTTCGTCACCGTATCCATGACCGTGCGCAGGTATTTGTTTCTGAGCTTGAAGATGCCGACGGCGGCGGCGGTGCCCATGACCGTGGAGATGAGCGAGGCGCTCACCGCGAGCAGGAGGGTGTTTCGCACGGCGGCGAGGGTGTCGGAATCCCGGAACAGCTCCCGATACCAGTAGACCGAGAAGCCGGAGAAGACCGAGAGACTCTTGGCCTCGTTGAAGGAGAAGACCAGCAGGATCGCGATGGGCGCGAAGAGGAAGACCATCACGAGCGCGGTGTAGAACTTGGCGAGGGGTTTCATTTTCATCGCGGCGCCTCCTCTCAGACAGCGGCGCGCTTGTTCGCGGCGCGCTGGAAGATGGCCATGCACACGAGCAGAATGACCATCAGAATAAAGGCGATGGCGGCGGCAAAGTGGAGGTTGTTGGCGGCATACTGCCCCTCGATCGCGTCGCCGATCAGATAGAACTTGCCGTTACCCAGCTTCTGGGAGATGTAGAAGGTGGAGATCGAGGGCACCAGCACCATCGTGATGCCGGAGAAGACCCCGGGCAGGCTCAGCGGCCAGATCACGCGGCGCAGCACGCCGAAGCTGCCGCAGCCGAGGTCGCGCGCGGCCTCGATGAGCTTCTCGTCCATCTTCGCCATGACCGAGTAGATGGGCAGGATCATATAGGGGAAGTAGTCGTACACCATGCCGATCACGACGGCGGCCTCGGTGCCGATGATGTGCACGGGCTTGAAGCCGATAAGCCCGATCAGGCTGTTGAAGATGCCGGTGTCCTGCAAAATCGTCATCCAGGCGTAGGTGCGGATCAGAAAGTTCATCCACATGGGGATCATGATGAGCGTGATGAGGACGCTCTGCACGCGGGCGCTGGCCTTGGAGATGATGTAGGCCGCGGGGTAGCCCATCAGAAGGCAGAGGAAGGTGGAGATCACCGCGAGCTTGAGCGAGCGCATGAAGATCAGCAGATAAGTGCGCACCTCGCGCGCGGCGCCGGAATCGTCCGTGATCGAAGAGGTGGCGGTGAAGAAGCGGCTGATGTTCGCGAAGGTGAACTGGAAATCGTTGTCGGTAAAGGCGTAGTAGGCCACGAAGATCAGCGGCACTACGATAAACAGCACCGCCCAGACCGAATACGGCGAGAGGCAGAGCCGCCGGATGATCCGCTCGCGGCGGGAGACGACGTTTTTGTTTTTCACGTCTCGCCCTCGCTTTCCGCAGCGGCGACCTCGCCGAGCTCGGTGAGATCGTGCTCCTCCAGCTCGCCGATCTCGTCCATCTCCATGGAGAAGGAGGAGTAGTCGCCGAACATGCCGGAGTACTCGGACTTCTTCATGATGTGGATGGCGTCGGGGTCGATGGAGAGACCGATGTGCTCGTTCACGTCCACGAAGTCGGTGGTCTGGATCATCCACTTGAAGCCGTTGATGTCCACGATGATCTCATAGTGCACGCCGAGGAAGGTCACGGAGGTGACGACGCCGCGCAGCATGCCCTTCTCCTCGGGCACGATGTCCACGTCCTCGGGGCGCACGACGACGTCCACCGGCTCCTTCGGGGCGAAGCCGTGATCCACGCAGGTGAAGGTATGCCCGTGAAAGCGAACCTTCCTGTCCTCGAGCATCACGCCGTCGAGAATGTTGCTCTCACCGATGAAGTCCGCGACGAAGGCGTTTTCCGGCTCGTTGTAGATGTCCACCGGGGTGCCGATCTGCTGGATGCGGCCCTCGCTCATCACGACCACCGTGTCGGACATGGAGAGCGCCTCCTCCTGGTCGTGGGTGACGAAGACGAAGGTGATGCCCGTGGCCTTCTGGATCTTCTTGAGCTCAGACTGCATATCCTTGCGCAGCTTCAGATCCAGCGCCGCGAGCGGCTCGTCCAGCAGCAGCACCTTCGGGCTGTTGACCAGGGCGCGCGCGATGGCGACGCGCTGCTGCTGCCCGCCGGAGAGGCTGGTCACACTGCGCTTTTCAAAGCCGGAGAGGGCGACGAGCTTGAGCATCTCGGTGACCTTCTGCTCGATCTCCGCCTTGGGCACGCGCTTTTCCCGCAGGGGGAAGGCCACGTTTTCAAACACGTTCAGATGGGGGAAGAGGGCGTAACGCTGAAAGACGGTGTTCACGTTGCGCTTGTGGGGCGGCACGTCCTTGATGTCCTCCCCGAGGAAGATGAGGTCGCCTTGATCGGGGCTCAAAAAGCCCGCGATCAAACGCAGCGTCGTGGTTTTGCCGCAGCCTGAGGGACCCAGCAGCGTCAAAAACTCGTTGTCGTAGATGTCGAGGTTGATGTTGTCCAGCACGACCTGCCCGTCGAAGGATTTGGTCACGTTTTTCAGCTCAATGATTTTCTTCATAACTCTCTCCCACTTTCCCCAAAAAAGAAAAGGCGACGTATACACTGGTATACATCACCTTGCAACAGTTGCGCAGAGGAGCCGCGAAAGGGCTTTACCGCATCTCAAGTGGTTTCAGAGTCTATATAGCAAAGATTACTTTTACTACTCTTATTGACCATTTCACAAGTTTGTATACCGGTTTATAGTAACCAACTTATAAAACTGCGCTCTTAACGCAATCAATAAGGCAACAGAAGTTGCCGCCGCGTTCCGCGGGGATTCGGCATTCGACCCGGCTGTCCGTATGGCCTTGGCTCCCGCCGCTGAGAGCGGCGCTTGCGGTCGATATCTTGCTTCAGATAGACCCTATCCGATTGAGACGACTCATTTTAACAGGATTCCCCAGCTATGTCAAGTGTGCGTATTCAACAATTTCAAGATTCGGGAAGCTTTGACAAGTGCTGTTTCTTATAATATAATGGAAAAAGAAAAGCGAGGGAATGCTATGGATGAACGGGCGACCACCTGCTGCTTTACGGGGCACCGGCCGAAGGCTCTCCCCTGGGGGACGCGGGAGGACGATGCGCGCTGCGTACAATTGAAGATGGAGCTTGCCGCCCGGCTCGAGGGGATCTACGAGGCGGGCTGGCGGCATTTTCTCTGCGGCATGGCGCTCGGCTGCGATACGTATTTTGCCGAGGCGGTGATCGCGCTGCGCGCGGAGCACCCGGATGTGACGCTCGAGGCGGTGGTTCCCTGCGGCAGCCAGCCGGATCGCTGGGGCGTTGCGCAGAGGCAGCACTACAACGACCTGCTGAACGCCTGCGACAAGGTCACCGTGCTGCAGATCCACTACACGCCGGACTGTATGCAGAGGCGCAACCGCTGCATGGTGGATCGCTCCTCGCTGCTGCTGGCCTGCTATACGGGCTATCCCGGCGGCACGCAGAGCACGCTCCTCTACGCCCGGCGGCAGGGCGTCGAGAGCGTGATCATCGAGATCGCGTGAGCTTTTCGCTCTGCACCGTCATAAATCCGACCCTCCCGGCATAGCATAGCTCTGTACCAAGGAACTGTTCCGAATAACTTGTGCAATCTGTCTTGCCTTTTTCACCTGTAGCTTCGTTGTCAAATCTTGAAATACACAAAGTATTCCTGCGATTTTCCGCCTTGCTACAGGCGAAAAATCCTAAGCCATCTTTGCGCAATTGATTTCTGCACAGTTCCCAAATCTGTCAGGAGGGATCGGATGAACCAGACCTATTTTCTCGGCGGAAACTCCTGCCGGGGCTTTTTTTCGCTTTACGAGGGCTTTCCGCCGGAGGAGGGGGCTTTTCTGCACATCATCAAGGGCGGCCCCGGCACGGGCAAATCCGGCTTTATGCGCAGGATCGCCCAGGCGGCCGAGGAGCGGGGGATGGACGTGCACCGCGTCCTCTGTTCCGGCGACCCGGATTCGCTGGACGGCGTGTACGTCCCGGCGCTGCACACCGCCTGGGTGGACGGCACCGCGCCCCATGTCGTGGAGCCGAGGCACTTCGGCGCGGATTCTGATTATGTAAACCTCGGGAGCTTCGTGCGCCTGCCCATGGCGGAGCGGGATCGGCAGGAGATCGCCCGCATCACGGCGGCCTACAAGGCGCTCTACGCCGAGGCCTACGAAAAGCTCAGCGAGGCGAAAGCACTGCACGACGAGCTGGAGGCCGTCTACAAGCCCTACGTGGATTTCGCCGCGCTCACGGCGTTCACGGACAAAACGGTCGCAGAGCTGTTTGAGGAAAAGTAACGAAGCAGTCGGCGCCGCCGCTCCTTGGCTCCCCCTCTGGGGGAGCTGTCGCCGCCGCTTGCGGCGGTGACTGAGAGGGCTTGCGCGGCGCGGCGGACCCTCTCCGCCCAGTGTAAGCACTG
>CAJOFI010000043.1:6798-9252 GCA_905233595.1 uncultured Oscillospiraceae bacterium
GTCTTCGCCCGATTTTTATCGTAAGGTGTCGCTACGCGACGAATTACAATCCGTCGCGAAGCGACACCACAACGATTCATTCTTTGTGATTCACTATTCACGAGCCGCGCCGCCGATCAATGATCGGCGCTGCGGCCGGAAGTCAGCAGCAGATGAAGCGGTAGCCGCAGAGGGGGCCGAAGCACATGTTGGCGACGCACATCGTCATGCAGAGCCTGCCCATGTTGAGCCCGCCTGTGTACTCCTGCTGGGTCGCGCGGTAGAAATCCCCGCCCTGCTGCAATTGCAGCACGAGGCGCTGATATTCCTCGTTGCCCGGGTCGATGGAGACGGCCTGCTTGGCCTGCTCAAGCGCGGCGATCTTGTTGCCGAGGTACATGTTCGCCACGGCGCAGAGATAGAACCAGCGTCCGTCCCGCTCGGTGGAGGGGACGCCGGAGAGCGCGTTGAGCGCCTCGCGGTACAGGCCGTTGCGGATGAAGCTGCGCGCGGCGGTGTACTCGCTGCGCTCGGTCTGCTGCCGGTGCTGCTGCGCACTGTACCAGCCGTAGACGTTCTGCCAGCCGTAGGGGTCCTGCGCGCCGTACTGCTGATAGGCGCCGCCGCCGGAGCCGTAGCTCTGCGCGGTGCCGTTCTTGATCGCGTCGTAGGCAGCGTTGATGTCGTTCATCTTCTCCGCCGCCTTCTCGTCGCCCGGGTTCAGGTCCGGGTGATATTTTTTTGTGAGATCCCGGTAGGCCTTCTTGATCTCCTCATCGGAGGCGTCAGGCGACACGCCGAGGACTTTATACGGGTCCTGCACCATCGGGATTTCCCCTTTTCTTCCTCATGTATTTTTGATCGAATTGCTGCCAGAGACCGGCGTAGAGGATGTTTTTCAGAATGGACACGTCCTGCACCAGCGGCAGCCGGTCGAAGGAGCGCAGGCACTCGGCGAGGATCATCTGCAGAATGTCGCGAAAGCGCTGCTCGTTGCCCTCCAGCCCGTACCAGCGGCGGAAGGGGTTGTAGCGGTTGCGCCGCGCGTCCGCGTCGAGATCCATCACCGCGTCCATCACGTAGAGAAAGCGCCCGAGGCTGCGCCCGACCGCGCGCAGATCCCCGCTCCAGCGATCCTCGCGCCAGACCAGCACCTCCGCCATCAGCTCCCCAAAGCTCGAGGCCGCGGCGTCGGCGTCCTCGACGCGGTTTACCTCCAGCTCGTGGAGCTTGTCAAGCCCCGCCCGGATCGCGGCGCACTGGCGCGGCCAGAGCGCCTCTGTGCGGTGAAAGCTCGCCTCAAGGAGCTTTGCCTCCGCGAGCGCGCCGAGGCTCCCGTCGTCCTCCCAGTCGTCCAGGCACTTGAGATAGGCCAGGGCGGTGTTTAAGTCGGCGGCGTAGTCCGTGGCCTCGTTTTGCCAGTATTGCCGCGCCTTGACGGGGTGGGGCATACACGTTCCCTCGCCCTCCGTCTCCTCCGGCTCGTAGAGCGAGGAGAGCAGCAGCACGAGAAAGGCCATGTCGTAGGTCAGCGCAAGCCCGGCGTTCTGCCCGTGCCGTGCGCGGATGGAGCGGCAGAGCCCGCAGTAGCAGGCGCGGTAGCGCGCAAACTCCTCCTCGGTGAGCTTGCCCGTGTCGGCGACCAGATAGCCGAACATCAGGATTTCCCCTCAAAGGAGGTGCCGCACTTGCGGCAGACGATGCGGATCTTGCCGCGCCCGCGGGGGACGCGCATCACGGCCTTGCAGGAGGGACAGGTGAAAAACTTATAGTCCCGCCGCTGCACCCAGCGCTCCCTGAGCAGGCGGAGCCTCGCGCTCGCGCGGGCGTAGAGGCGCAGGTACGCCTCGTTCTCCGTGCGGCGCTTGTAGACGTTGCGCGAGAGCATACGGAAATAGACGTAGCCCAGCAGCGCCAGCAGCAGGGGATACAGCAGCGCGCCCAGCCCGCGGGAAAAAAGCGTCGCCAGCAGGAGCAGCGCCACGTCCACGATCAGCAGGAAAACGTTCAGCTGGTCGTTGCCGTTGCGCCCCACCATGAAGCGCGCCATGCTCTCGCGAGAGCGTGCCATAAACTGTTCAATGCGTTGTTTCATGCCTGATTCACCTTGATATAGAAGTTATTTCTGCACAGTTCCTTGTATCTTGATTTTACCATAACTTCGGGACAATATATCAAGAATTTGTTAATTTGTGGCTCTCCAGCGAGAGCAGCACGATCTGCTCGCAGAGTCTCGCGTAGCTCAGACCCTCGACGGCGGCGGCCTTGGGGATGAGGCTTGCGGGCGTCATGCCGGGCAGGGTGTTGGTCTCGAGGTACCAGACCTGCCCCTCGCGATCCATGATGAAGTCCGAGCGGGAGTAGACGCGCAGCCCCAGCGCCCGGTGCGCCGCGAGCGCGGCCTGGCACACGCGCTGCCGCGAAGCCTCGTCGATGGGGGCGGGACAGAGCTCCGAGGCGGCCTCGCAGCCGGAC
>CAJOFI010000044.1 GCA_905233595.1 uncultured Oscillospiraceae bacterium
CGCCATTTTGCCGATGGCGCGGATGGGCATATTGTAGATGAAGGTGATGTTCAGGTCCGGCTCACCCTTGGCGATGCTCTTTTGCAGCATGGAATCCATCACCTTCCACACGAGGCGCGCTTTGAGGCTCTTGGCGTAGTAGAGCTGGGCGATGGCGTCGTTGGGCTGGATGGTGCCCGCCCAGTGGCCGTCGGGGATGTCGTGGCCGAGGAGCGTCTCAAACTCCGCGTCGGAGACGGCCTTGATATTGCCGCTGGCGTAGCTCGGGAGCTTGGAGAGATCCTCGCAGGCGGGAGCGTCCGTGCCCTTGACGTTCACCATGCCGGAGAGCTTCACGTCCTCCACGTTTGCGCAGATCTGGATCTCATACGCGCCGCCGTCGATCTCGAACCTGCCGGTCTTGTCGTTCCAGTAGCGGAAGGCCTTGTCGTCAAGCGGGATGGTGACGGTCTTGCTCTCGCCCGCCTTGAGGAAGACCTTTTGGAAGCCCTAGCTGCGCGACCTCGGCGCCGTCCACCTTGCCGGTGTTCGTGAGCGTGAAGGCGGCCTCCTTGTCGCTGACCTTGAGGTCGGAGTAGGCAAAGCTCGTGTAACTCAGGCCGAAGCCGAAGGGGAAGAGCACGGGCACCTTCGCGGTGTCGTAGTAGCGGTAGCCCACGTACAGACCCTCGCGGTACTCCACCGTGCGCTCCTTGGCCGGGAAGTAGGGGGCGCTGGAGCAGTCCTCGTACTTGTAGGGGTAGCTCTCGGAGAGCTTGCCGGAGGGGTTTACCTCGCCGAGGATGACCTTGAGCACAGCGCTCGCGCCCGCCTGCCCGCAGAGGTAGCCGTGCACCATGGCCTTGCAGCGGTCGATCCAGGGCATCTCCACCGAGGAGCCGGCGGACATGACGATGATGACGTTGGGGTTTGCGTCGGAGACGGCCTTTAAGGTCTCGATCTGGCAGTCGGGGATCGCGAGGGTCGAGCGGTCAAGCCCTTCGCTCTCGCTGATCTCGTCGAGGCCGAGGTAGAGCAGCACGTAGTCGGCCTTCTTCGCAAGCTCGGCGGCCTTCTGCATCATGGCGGCGTCGGGCGCGCCGTGCCTCGGGTAACCGGCCTCAAAGCCGATGACGTTCAGGTCGAAGTTTCCGATCACGCCCATGGTGTGGTCGAGCTTCGTGCAGTTGACGACGGAGGAGCCCGCGCCCTGGTAGCGCGCCTTCTGGGCAAACTCGCCGATCACGGCGACCTTGCTGCCCTTCTTGAGCGGCAGGATATTATTTTCGTTCTTGAGCAGGACGATCGACTGCTCGCTCGCCTTCTGCGCGAAGGCGTGGTGGGCGTCCACGTCAAAGGGCTTGCCCTTGAGGGGGTTGACCGCCTTGCGGGTGGAGAGCATCACGTCCAGCAGCTCATCGACGCGCACGTCCACCTCGTCCTCGCTGATGCGGCCCTCGTACACGGCCTGCATGAGCTGGCGGGGGCTGTCGCCGCCGGTGGAAGGCATTTCGAGGTGGCTGCCCGCGCGGACGCCGTCGGTGAAGTCGTTGCAGGCGCCCCAGTCGGACACGACGAAGCCGTCAAAGCCCCAGGTATTCCGCAGGATCTCCTGCAGGAGATGCTCGTTTTCGTTGGCGTAGACGCCGTTTACCATGTTGTAGGAGGACATGATGGACTTGGGATGTCCCTCGGTGACGGCGATCTCAAAGTTGGTGAGGTAGATTTCGCGGAGTGTCCGCTCGTCCATGACGGAGTTGGAGGCCATGCGTCTCAGCTCCGTGTTGTTCGCGGCAAAGTGCTTGGGGCAGGCGGAGACGCCGTTTGCCTGAATGCCGCGGATGTAGCCCGCGGCCATCTTGCCCGCGAGATAGGGGTCTTCGGAGAAATACTCGAAGTTTCTGCCGCAGAAGGGGCTGCGCTTCACATTCAGCCCGGGGCCGAGCAGCACGCACACGTCCTGGCTGGCCGCCTCCTCACCCAGCATTTTGCCGAGCTCCTCGCCCAGCGCGGGGTCCCAGGAGTTGGCCATCGTGGCGGCGGTGGGATAGCAGGTCGCGGGAAGGGAGCCGTTTAAGCCGAGCTGGTCGCCCGCGCCCTCCTGCTTGCGGATACCGTGGGGGCCGTCGGAGAGGGTCATGCTCTCGATGCCGAGGCGCTTGACGCTCTGGGTCTGCCAGAAGTCGCGCCCGGAGAGCAGATGCGCCTTCTCCTCCAGCGTCATCTGTTTGATAAGATCCTGATGTTTCAAGGCGGGTTCTTCCTCCTTTATGTCTGAATACGTCGCGAAGCGACTCGATGATGTCTCATTGGGAAAGGGGCTGTCACTGTCCCCATGTGGAGAACGGCGACAGCCCCGGTTATGCTATTGCAGGACTCAAGCTTTCTTGGTCTTGAGGAACTTCTTGATGCTCAGGAACTCCAGAACCGCGCAGAGCACGATCACCGCGGCGAGGATCACGTTCTTGACGATCTCCCACTTGGCGGTGCCGCCGTTGATGCCGTTTGCATAGGCGCGGCTGTTGGCGGTCGTGTAGAGGATGTTCTTGCTGGCCTGGCGCATCGCGAGCACGGAGGTGGCGCTCGTCGTGTCGCTGACCTTGGAGAAGTCAGTCGCCTGCGGCGTGAGGCAGAAGTCGTTGCCGTTGCGGATCAGAATGTCGGCATCCTGATAGCCGTAGCCGCCGAAGTAGTCGGTCAGCACCATGCCGCGGAAGCCCCATTCACCGCGCAGAACGGTGTTCTGCAGCTCGGTGGTGGCGGCGGCGTACTTGTTGCCGATGTAGTTGAAGGCGGACATGACGGCGTTGCAGTGGCCTTCCTTGACGGAGATCTCAAAGGGCTTGAAGTAGATCTCGCGCATGGCCTGCTCGTTGGACCAGGTGCAGAGCATGTCGGTGCGGTGCGTCTCCTGATCGTTCATGGCGAAGTGCTTCATGAAGGCGTAGACGCCGCTCTCGGCCGCGCCGAGGATCGCGTTGGCAGCCATCTTGCCGGAGATGAAGCCGTCCTCGGAGTAGTACTCGAAGTTACGGCCGGCAAAGGCGCTGCGGTGGATGTTCATCGCGGGGGCGTACCAGCCGGAGACGTCCATCTCGTCCGCCATCTCACCGATGGAGCGGCCGAATTCCTTCGCGAGCTCGGTGTTCCAGGTCGCCGCGATCACAACGCCGGCGGGGAAGCCGATGGAGGCCTTGCCGGTGAAGTTGTTGTTGAGGGAGGCGGGGCCGTCGCAGTCAACTTGCTGGGTCTTGCCGACGGAGGAGACGGCGACGCTCTGGTAGCCGCCGACGCCGATGAGGTTGACCATGTCGTCAACGCTGAGCTGGTCAAGCAGCTTCTCCCACTGGGGGTCGTCGTAAGCCTTGCCGCGCAGGTCGGCGAGGGTCAGGCCGTTCTGCGCGCCGGTGGTGGGCATCACGTCGTTGGGATCGTTAAACTGCGTGGGGTCGTAGTTGGTGTGGTTGTAGAAGCCGGCCTTCGCGCTGTCGCTCATCTCGAAGTTGGTCGGCGCGGCGGTGGCTTCCTCGTAGTTTGCAAAGCTGTCGGCACGGGAGAGGTAGGTCAGGTCGCCGGCGGCGTAGTCGAACAGGGCGACAGCCGCGGTCTCATCGCTCGCGCGCTTGTTGTCAGCGCCGTAGACCACCTTGGAATCGACCTTGTAGATCTTGGAGTCGAGCTTGTTGTGAGAGTCGCTGTTGATGGAGATCTCGTAATCGCCGGCATCGAGCACGTAGGCCTTGGCGTTGAGATAGTCGAAGGAGGCCATATCCTCGACGCTGAAGGAGATCTTCACGGTCTCGCTCGCGCCGGGCTTGAGCTCGGAGGTCTTGGCGAAGGCGACGAGGTTGGCGACGGACTTCTCAATGCCGCCGTTGGTGTAGGGCGGGTTGAAGTAGACCTCGACCACGTCCTTGCCCGCGACGGAGCCGGTGTTCTTCACGGTCACGTCGAAGGAGATGGTGCCGTCCTTCTCGCTGATCTCGCCCATCGTCTGCTCAAAGCTGGTGTAGCTCAGGCCGTAGCCGAAGGGATAGACGACTTCCTTGTCGTAGTCGATCACGCCCTCGGCAGCCGCAGTCTCATACCAGCGGTAGCCGACGTAGATGCCTTCCACGTAGTTGACGAAGTTCGGGGTCACGGGGAAGCCGTAGCTCATCGGGGAGACGTCCGCCAGGTTGGTGTACTGGAACTCGCCGATGTTGTTGAAGCTGGGCGTTGCGGTCAGATCGGCAACGAAGGTGTCGATCGTGCGGCCGGAGGGATTGACCTTACCGGTGATGATGTTGCCCAGGGCGTTGAAGCCGGTCTGGCCGGGGCCGGGGGCGAGGATGACGGCCTTGATGCTCGGGTAGCTGTTGACCCAGCCGAGCTCCATGGCGTTGGAGGCGTTGATGACGACGATGACGTTGTCAAACTCCTTGGTGACGCGGTCGATCATCGCGAGCTCACGGGTGGTGGGCTCAAGATAATGCTTGGAGGCGTCCAGATCCTCGGGATACTCGCTGTAACGCAGACCGGTCTGGCTGAACATGGTGCCGTTGCCGTCGTCGTTGAAGGTATCCGGGACGTTGGGATCGAGGCTGGTGGGCAGGTCGGCGCCCTCGCCGCCGGAGCGGGCCAGCACGATCATCGCCGTGTCGGAGAAGGCCTTGGCATTGTCAAAGATACCGGCGCTCTCGTAGTCCGCGATGGTCGCTTCGGGAACCGTCCAGTCCTGACCCATCATGCCGATGCCGGGACGCGCGCTGCGGAAGTCGGTATAGAACTTCACGAGCTCCTCGTTATAGGAGATGCCCGCGTTCTCCAGACCCTTGAGCAGGCTCACGGTCTCATACAGGCCGGACAGGGAGCCGGAACCGGTGCCGCCGTAGACGGGGTTGGTGGCGGACCAGCCGAAGGTGTTGAGCTTCACGTCGCCGGAGAGCGGCAGCAGGCCGTCGTTCTTGAGCAGGACGAAGCCCTCGTCCGCGATCTGTTCGCACAGATCCTGCGCTTTGGTGATGCTCTGCTCGGAGATGTCGCCGCCGTTGCTGAAGACCATGCTGACCATGCTGTACATCGGGCCGATCAGGATCGCGTTCACGATCAGCGCAACGATCAGCAGGCAGGCGATCCACGCGCTGCTGCGCACGAGCTTTTTGAGCGGTTTCTTGAATTTGACTGCCACAATCGTGAGAACGATTGCCAACGCCAGTACAACGCCGATGCCGATGAGATAGTTCTTCAGCAGGCCGATCGTTGTATAGACGTCGTTCATGTTGATGCCTAACATAGTTTTTCCTCCTATACAATATTTAGGCGTTGCGGTGAACATATTTTACCAAGGTTTTACCAATTTGTAAAATACCGATTGTGCATTTCAGTATTCGTCCGGCGCATAGTGGCGATTGTATTCCGGTCAGATTTGGCGAATATACTCCGCTGAAATCGTGTGTTTTGCACAAAGCCACTTGTTTTTCTTCCGTGCTTGTTTTATACTGAGGCCGAGGAAGGAGGGCTGCGCATGATCGAGCTTGCCCAACTGAAGCAATTGATCCGCGTCTCGGAGGAGGGGACGATCTCCGCCGCTGCGGAGAGCCTGCACCTGTCCCAGCCGGCGCTGACGCGCTCGATGCAGCGGCTGGAGAACGAGCTTGGCGTCGCGCTTTTCGACCGCAAGCGCAACCGCACGGCGCTCAACGCCGTGGGCGAGATGGCGGTGGCGCGCGCCCGGGGCGTGCTCGACTCGGTGGAGGACATGGCGGAGGAGCTGCGGCAGTGCGCGGCGCGGCTGTCCACGATCGCGATCGGCTCCTGCGGCACCGCGCCGATGTGGGATCTCGCGGCGGAGCTGGCCGAGCGCTTCCCGGACAGGACGCTCTCGACCGAGCTGGGGGATACGGACGCGCTGCTCGCGGGGCTGACGCACGGGCGCTACCGCCTGATCCTGACGGATCGCGCCGTAGAGCAGCCGGGGCTGCTGTGCCGGAAATACACGCAGGAGCAGCTCTGCGTCACCCTGCCGCCGGAGCACCCGCTGAGCACGCGCGCGTCGATCCGTCTGGAGGAGCTGGGCGAGGAGAGCATCCTCACCTTTCAGGATTACGGTATCTGGAAGCGCATCATCGAGAAGAACCCGCGCCCGCACTATCTGGTGCAGAGCGACCGCGCGACGCTTGCCGAGCTGGTGCGCGCCTCCAGGCTCCCCTGCTTCAGCTCCAATCTGACGGCGTTCCGCTTCCGCACCACGGTTGGCCGCGTCTCCGTCCCCCTCTCGGACGAGGATGCCTCGGTCACCTTCTACCTCTGCGCCCGCGAGAGCGACCAGGCGCTGTTTGAGCTTTTGTGTTAGGGAAACGCTGAATAAATCGTCTTCGGCGTCTTCCGGAAAATTTACGCTCTGATTTTGTCACTTTTTCTTGCAATACACAAAGTATTCCGGCGAAAAACTGCCTTCATCAGAACGCAAATTTTCTCGGGTGAAGCGTGAATATTGCAGAAAAATCGGGCGAAGACCTTGTGCGTCTTCGCCCGATGGCTTTATGGGAGTTTCAATTGTGCCGCGCGTCTCCCGGAGGGAGAGGCAAGGGGGGCTTGCGCAGAGCGCTCGTCCGAAAACTGCTTACGCGCGGCGCTTTTTGCTCACGAGCACGACGCCCGTTGCGGAGAGCGCGAGGAGCAGGAGCCAGAGGGCGGCGTTGTTCTCGTCGCCGGTCTTGGCGGCGACGACGCCGAGGGTGGTCTGCGCGGGCTTGACGGTGACGGTGTAGTCCACCTTGCCGTTATCGAAGCGGATCGAAACGCCGTACGGGCCGGTCTGGAGCTTTTCGAGCGCGGACGCCTTAAGCGTCACGACGGTGCTGCCCTTGACGGCGCTGTAATCTTCTTTGGAGAGCGCGGTGCCGTCCAGCTCCACGCCGGTGAAGTGCTCGAAGGAATCGTCAAACTCGCCCGTGATCTTCGCGGTGAGCGTTACGTCCTTGCCGCTGCCCTTGTACCAGCTATGAGAGGCGTCGTTCGCAACGCCTTCCACCGCGCTGACGGTGTAAACGGG
>CAJOFI010000045.1 GCA_905233595.1 uncultured Oscillospiraceae bacterium
AGTTGGTCACGGCGTCGCTCACGGCGGTCTTGACGTCGCCCAGCTCCTCGAGCGTCGGGTCGAGCTGGGCGGCGAAGGCCGCGCAGGCGGCGCGGGCAAAGGCTTCGTTTGCGCTGTTGCTGGGGAAATCCAGCGTTATGTAGTTTTTGATGTTCATGTCATCCCTCCTATCGCGGCCACCTGCACAAGGCGCTCGACCCCGGCCGCCTCCAGCACGCGCCGCACCTGCGCGCTGGGGTTTTCGAGCCAGACCCTGCCGCCGAGCTCCCGCATTTTCCGCGTCAGGCGCACGATGAGCGCGATGCCCGAGGAATCCATAAAGCGCAGCGCGCTCAGCTCCAGGGCGCACTCCCGGGGCAGATACTCGTCCAAAAGCTCCGTGATGCTCTGCATCGTCTCGCGCGCCGCGTGATGGTCAAGCTCCCCGATCAGCCCGATGGTGAGCCGTCCGGAGGCGTAAGCGGTCGTGATGTTCATATCCGTTTCTCCTAAAGGTAAAAAATAACACCGTGCACCTGTCGTGCACGGTGTTATTGTATCGGTATTTTCCTGCGAAATCTGTCAAAACTCAGAACTGCGCAAGGCTCAGCCTGAGGTTTTCGATCAGCGCCTCCAGCTTCGCCTTCTTCTCCCGCTCGGCGTTGACGACGGCCTCGGGCGCGCGGGTGACGAAGTTCTGGTTGGAGAGCTTGCCGATCTGCGCCTGGAGCTGCTTTTCGGCGTTCTGGAGCTCCTTGTGGATGCGCGCCTTCTCCTTCTCAAGATCGACCAGCTCCGCCATGGGCATGAACATACGGGCGTTGTCGGTCACGACGGAGACCATGCCGTTTAGGTCTTCGGGGGCGCTGTCGAGCACGGAGACCTCGGAGGCGTAGGCCAGCTTGCAGATGTAGCTGACGCCGGCCTCAAAGGCGGATTTCTTATCGGTCGCGATGATGAGGTGCGCCTTGCGGGAGGGCGGCACGTTCATCTCGCTGCGGCGGGCGCGGACGGCCTTGATGGCGCTCATGACCATCTCGAAGTTATGCTCCGCCTCGGGGAAGCTCAGGCGCTCGTCATAGGCCGGGTACTTCTCGACCATGAGCGCCTCCCCCTCGTGGGGCAGCGCCTGCCAGATCTCCTCGGAGATGAAGGGCATGAAGGGGTGCACGAGCTTGAGGATCTCGGTCAGCACGTACAGCAGCACCTTCTGCGCGCCGAGCTTCGATTCCCCGTCCTCGCCGTTGAGGCGGGGCTTGGTCAGCTCGATATACCAGTCGCAGTAGGAGTCCCAGATAAAGTCGTAGATCTTCCCGGCGGCGACGCCCAGCTCATAGGCGTCCATGTTCTCGTTGACTTCCTTCACGGTGTCGTTGAGCTTGGAGAGGATCCACTTGTCCTCGATCTCGAGCTTTTCGGGCAGCTCGTTTTTGTCGATCGAGAGGTTCATCATCACGAAGCGGCTCGCGTTCCAGAGCTTGTTGCAGAAGTTTCGCATCGCCTCGCACTTTTCGACGTAGAAGCGCATGTCGTTGCCGGGGGAGTTGCCGGTGATGAGGTTGAAGCGCAGGGCGTCGGCGCCGTACTGCTCGACCATATCCAGCGGGTCGATGCCGTTGCCGAGGGACTTGGACATCTTGCGCCCCAGGCTGTCGCGCACGAGGCCGTGGATGAAGACGGTCTTGAAGGGCTCCTTGTCCATCTGCTCCATGCCGGAGAAGATCATGCGGGCGACCCAGAAGAAGATGATGTCATAGCCCGTGACCATGACGGAGGTCGGGTACCAGTAGTTGAGCTCCGCCGTTTTTTCCGGCCAGCCCATCGTGGAGAAGGGCCAGAGCGCGGAGGAGAACCAGGTGTCGAGCACGTCCTCCTCGCGGTGGATGTTCCTGCTGTGGCAGGCCTCGCACTCGCAGGCGTCGGTGCGGGAGACGGTGATGTGCCCGCAGTCGTCGCAGTACCAGGCGGGGATCTGGTGCCCCCACCAGAGCTGGCGGGAAATGCACCAGTCGTGCACGTTCTCCATCCAGTTGAGATAGGTCTTGGTAAAGCGCTCGGGCACGAAGCGGATGCGCCCGTCCTTCACGACCTCGATGGCCTTCCTGGCAAGCGGCGCCATCTTCACGAACCACTGGGGGCTGGTGAGCGGCTCGACCACCGTGCCGCAGCGGTAGCAGCAGCCGACGTTGTGGCTGTAAGGCTCGACCTTCACGAGATAGCCCTGCTCCTCGAGGTCTGCGACGATGGCCTTGCGCGCCTCGTAGCGGTCCATGCCGTTATACTTGCCGCCGTTGATGATGCGCGCGTCCTCGTCGATGCACTGGATCTGCTCAAGATCGTGCCGCAGGCCGACCTCGTAGTCGTTGGGGTCGTGGCAGGGCGTCATCTTCACAGCGCCGGTGCCGAAGCCGAGCTCCACGTACTCGTCCGCGACGATGGGGAGCTTGCGCCCCACAAGCGGGAGGATCGCGTTTTTGCCCACGAGATGCTTGTAGCGCTCATCGTCCGGGTGCACCGCGACGCCGGTATCGCCCAGCATGGTCTCGGGGCGGGTGGTGGCGATGATGAACTCCTCGTCGGAGTTCTCGATGGGATAGCGGATGTGCCAGAAGTGACCCGGCATATCCTTGTATTCGACCTCCGCGTCACTCAGCGCGGTGCGGCACTGGGGGCACCAGTTGATGATGCGGCTGCCCTTGTAGATCAGCCCCTTCTCATACAGGTCGCAGAAGGTCTCGCGCACGGCCTTGGCGCAGGTCTCGTCCATGGTGAAGCGGTTGCGCTCCCAGTCGCAGGAGACGCCCATGCTCTTCTGCTGCTCGATGATGCGGTTGCCGTACTGGTGCTTCCAGTCCCATACGCGCTCGAGGAACTTCTCGCGCCCGAGGTCGTAGCGGCTGAGCCCCTCCTTCTCGCGCAGCTCCTTCTCCACCCGGATCTGCGTGGCGATGCCCGCGTGATCCTGCCCGGGCAGCCACAGCGCCGCGTAGCCCTGCATGCGCTTGTAGCGGGTCAGGATGTCCTGCAGCGTCGCGTCCAGCGCGTGCCCCATGTGGAGCTGCCCCGTGACGTTGGGGGGCGGCATAACGATGGAGAAGGGCTTTTTCTCCGGGTCGATCTCCCCCCGGAACCAGCCGCCTTCCTCCCAGAAGTCGTAGATCTTCTTTTCTACCTTTTTCGGTTCGTACACCTTCGGAAGCTCTTTCATTGCTCCCACCTCCTGAATGATATAGGAAACGCCCTGAGACGTTTCCGTCTCAGGGCGATAAATTCTACCGCGGTACCACCTGAATTCCGCCTTGCGGCGGCACTCTTTCGGCTCTTAACGCGAGCCGCACGCCGGAACTACGCAGGTCTCCCCTTCCCTCCGGGCGCTCGGAACCGACCTTCGATACGCGCTTGGCAGGGACTCGCACCAACCGTCCCCTCTCTGAGCTTCGCAGACCGATCTACTCCTGTTCGTCATTGCGCTTGAAAACAGAATAATTATAGTATAGCTTTCCGCGTTTTGTCAAGGAGAACTTTCAGCCCCGGCGCGTCCTCCTTCCGCGCGGGGCGGAAAATCCTGTATCTATATGCAAAAAAACTTGACGCGCAAAATGGCCTGATGTAAAATATCAGTGAAACAGGTCAAAACGCATCGAAAAGATGCAAAACCTGCATGAAACGCACAGAGGAATGGAGACGATATGGGCAATCAGAGCATTGACGCACAGGCGGAGATCCGAAAAAGCATCCGGACGGATCAGAAGGCCTGGAAATATATTCGCGAGATCTGCAATACGGAGCTTGCCAATCTTTCGAGGATCGCCATAGAGGACGGTTTGAGAAGCTATACCTATGGGCTGATGTTCCGTGAGTGGGAACGCTATGCCTCGGTATTCTCAGCGCTCGGGATGACGGGCGCCAAGCACGCCCGCGTGGGGCTGCTCGGCTCACCCTGCGCGGAAGCGATCTTCACGGTCTACGGGCTGAACATGGTGGGCGCTGACGTTTCGCTCGTGCCGGCCTACAACGCGCTTTTCACAAAGAAGATCACCGAGACCATACGCAGCGAAAGGCTGACGGATTTTATCATCACGGACGACTTCGCGCAGGGCAATCTCATAAACGAGCTGCTCGTACAGCGAAAGGAGCTGGGGCTGAACAACGTGATCGTGCTCCACGTCACGGTGGCGGGGGTCACGGTGCATCCCATGGTCACGACGGTTCAGGAGGCAAAGCGCGCTTATTTGAAGAGCCTGTTCGGGCCGATCTGCATGGATGCGCTGCTGGACGCATACGGCAATCACCCCGTCTCCTACGCGAGCGAGGACAGCCGCGATACCGCGTTTATCCTGCACACCTCGGGCACCACCAGCGGTTCCGGCAAGCCCGTCGCGCTCTCCGACAAGGCGTTCAACGCCGCCGCGTCCTGCTTTTATGACCTTGATTGGCTGGATTGGAAGCGGGAAAAGCTTGTGACAGCGGTGATCGTCGATCTGAGCAACGCTTACAGCATCATCGATCAGCTGCACGCCCCCTTTGCCATGGGGGCGGCGGTCGCGCTCGTTCCGGGAGGGGTGCTCAACCCGTGGTTTTATAAGGCCATACCGCATTACGGCATCAACTTCCTGTTTACGGTCAGCGCCATGTTCGAGAGATGGATGAAGCTGCCCGAGGCGAAATGCCCGGATTTTTCCAGCCTGCGCTACGTGGTGCTTGGCGGAGCCGCGGTCTCGGCGGCGGACAAGCGCCGCTACCACGCGTTCATGCAAAAGCACGGGGCGGGCGAGATCACGCTCCTCAACGGATACGGGATCTCCGAGCTTGGCGGCGCCTGCTGCCTGTCCTCGCCGGATCTCAACGACGAGTCGATCGGGTGGCCGCTCCGGGGCGTCAGCGTCCGGCTTTTCGACGAGGAAAGCGGAAGGTACTTCGCGCCGGAGGACGCGCCCTGCGAGGGCGTTTTGTATCTGAGCTCGCCGTCCCTGGCCACCCCCGCGCTCGACGGCAAAGCGATCCTGCAATGCGAGAAGCTCGACGGCGTGCCCTACATCTGCACGAACGACTATGCCCGGATAGAGGCGGACGGGCGGCTCTGTTTCCTTGGGAGAGCCAACCGCTATTTCATCAACGAGGAAGGCCGGAAGTACGAATCGGGGCGTGTAGAGACGGAGATCGCGCGTCAGTCCGGGATCGAGAGCTGCTGCGTCGTGCCGGTGTATATCAAGACGACGCATGACAACATCCCCATGCTCTGCGTAAAGACCCTCGAAGGCGGCGAGCGTGCTCTTGAGCTGATCCGCGCGGCGCTGAGGCAGGTGTTCATAAGCGAAAAAACACTGACGAGCGAGAGCATCCCCTACCGCGTCATGATCGCGGAGGAGCTGCCGCGAAACGGCAACGGCAAGATCGACCTGTATAAGATCAGCCGGGGCGAGGTCGCGGGAGCGACCTTCACGGTGGAGACGGTGCGGGTGCTTGACAGGCTCGCGGATTTCAGGCTGCTTCCCTATGAAGAGGGGCCTTCGGACATGATCAAAGAAGTGTTTGACGGCATTGCCAAAGAGCTGAAAAGCAGTCTGCCCTGCAAACAGAACAGTGAAACCAAATCAAAAACAGAAAAAACGGAGGAAACGGAAATGAAAGCGGCAAAGAAAGCAGTGGAGAGCTTCAACAGCATGAACCGGATGGGCATGCAGATGATGAAGAACGCAATGGGCAAACTGGGGCAGACGATCCCTGTCGGGAGCTTCGATCCGTCGGCCTTCAAGGGCATGCCCGATATGCAGAAGATGGGCGAGGCGGTCAAGGAGCTGAACCGGAAGGGCGCGGGCATCCTGCCTCCCGTGGGCAAGCTGCCGGACGCGGCGAAGGCTCTCGCCGGGACGGTGCTGCCGGTCATGCAGAAGCAGACCGAGCAGATGATGGATTGCATGGAGCAGATGAACCGGCTCGCCCAGGGGACGATGCAGAAGGCCTTTGATCAGAACCGCAAAATGGTGACGCAGGCGTTCGGCGCCGCGCAGATGATGACTGTCGCGGCGGCCATGTCCGGTCAGGCAGCCGGCGAAAAGCCGGAAGCGCCCGAAGCGTGATCCATGAGCATCAACGACCAGAGCATCTGGCAATACCTTCAGGAGCGAAACGGCGCTGACCCCGCCTATAGCGGCAGAACGGCGGTCATAGACTGTACCCGGGAGTACAGCTACGCGCAGATGTTCCGCGAATGGGAACGCTACGCCCGGGTGTTCTCCGCGCTCGGGATGACGGAAGAGAACGCCGCCCGCGTCGGCATTGCCGGGACGATCTCGGCCGAGCCGCTCTTTGCCTTCTACGGGCTCAATATGACGGGCGCGAGCGTCTCCATGCTCTCCTACCCGGATTTTTTGCCGGGCGGACAGTGGAAGCGCATGGTCGAGCGGGAAAAGCTCACGGATCTCGTGCTCTCCGACATCATGGTCACGCCCGAGCAGTGGCCGGAGCTGGAGAAGGCGAAGAAAGAGCTGGGTTTGCGAAACGTCCTGCTTCTGCACTCCCGTCTCGGCGGCCCCTGCACCGGTCCGGCGGAGCTGGTGTATAACGAGCTCAACAATCAGCGGCTGCGCAAATGCCGGGGCGCCGTTTTCATGGACGAGCTTTTGAAGCGTTACGCTTGCGCGCCTGTAAAGCTCGGCTCGGGCGATCCGGAGCATCTCGCGATCATCACGCATACCTCCGGCACGACCAAGGGGACGCGCAAGCCGCTTCCCTACACCGAGCGGGCGGTCAACACCGTCGCGACCAATTACGGAACGGGCTTTCACGCCCTGGTTCACACCGACGCCGACAAGCCGTTCAGATTCGCGCCCAGCTTTGATTTCAGCTCCTTTCTCTGCATGTGCGGCATCATCAACGCGAGCTTTGCCATCGGCGACTGCGTGGTGCTGAGCTTCTTCGGCTTCCTGCACCCGAAGTTTGTACGCGCGGTGGGGTATTACGGGATCGACGTGCTGTTTACCTCCGGCTTCATGCTCGACAACTGGATGAAGAGAGCCGACGCGGAGGACATGGATTTCTCCTCCGTGAAGGCGTTCTCCTGCGGCGGCTCCTATATGCCGCCGGACAAGCTCAGAAAATATACGCAGTTCGCGCACAGCCACGGGTACAAGGGTCACATTCTCAGAGCCTACGGCATGTCCGAAACGGGCGGCGCCCAGCTCGCGGTGCCGGAAGGCTGCATGGATGACATTCTCGGATTTCCGCAGCCCAAGGAGGATTTCGTCGTTCAAGACGAGAACGACGGCGCCTTCTACTTCGCGGACGACGGGGTCAGGACGGGAGTCCTGTACGTCGCGTCAGACTCTCTGTGCATGAACGAGCTCGACGGCGAGGTGCTGTTCAGCTATACCGAGATCAAGGGGCGGAACTTTCTCTGTACGAACGATCTGGTGCGCGTCAATCCGAACGGAAGCTTCTCCTACGCGGGCAGGGCGGATCGTTTCTTTGTGAACAACGACGGCCTGCGCTTCAACGCCGGGGCGGTGGAGACCGAGATCGCAAAGCAGCCCGGCATTGACAAATGCGCCGTGGTGCCGGTTTTTGACAAGCGCATC
>CAJOFI010000046.1 GCA_905233595.1 uncultured Oscillospiraceae bacterium
TGCAAGGCGGTGGTGATCGCCTCGGGCACCTATCTCGACGGGCGCACCATCGTGGGCGAAGCGCTCAGAAGCGAGGGGCCGGACGGGCTTGCCTCGGCGAAAGCCCTCTCGGGGCGGCTCTCCGCGCTGGGGCTCTCTCTGCGCCGCTTCAAGACGGGCACGCCGCCCCGCGTCAACGCCCGGACAGTGGATTTTTCCAAAATGGAGCTGCAAGAGGGGGACGCCGAGCCCGAGCCCTTCTCCTTTGAGACGCCCCACGCGCCGCAAAACCGGGCGGTCTGCTATCTGACCTACACGAACGAGCAGACCCACCGCATCATCCGCGAGAACCTCGACCGCAGCCCGATCTATTCCGGCGTCATCGAGGGCGTGGGGCCGCGCTACTGCCCGAGCATCGAGACGAAGGTGATGACCTTTGCCGACAAGCCCCGGCACCAGCTTTTCGTCGAGCCGATGGGGCTGAACACCGAGGAGCTGTATATCCAGGGCTTCTCCTCCTCCCTGCCCGAGGAGGTGCAGCTTCAAATGCTGCACACGGTTCCGGGGCTGGAGCGCGCGGAGATGACCCGCTGCGCCTACGCGATCGAATACGACTGCCTCGACCCCACGGAGCTTCTGCCCACGCTGGAGACGAAGAAGATCTCCGGCCTCTACGGCGCGGGGCAGTTCAACGGCTCCTCCGGCTACGAGGAGGCGGCGGTGCAGGGCTTCGTCGCGGGCGTGAACGCGGCCTTGAAGCTCAAGGGCGAGGAGCCGCTGATCCTGCGCCGCTCGGACGGCTACATCGGCATTCTGATCGACGATCTGGTGACGAAGGGCACGAGCGAGCCCTACCGCGTCATGACCTCCCGCAGCGAGTACCGGCTGCTGCACCGGCAGGACAACGCCGACGAGCGCCTCTGCCCCATCGGGCGGCGCATCGGGCTGGTGTCGGAGGCGCGGTATCAGTCGGTTTTGGAAAAATATGCAAAAGTCGCGGCAGAGCAGGCGCGCCTGGAGAAGACGCACGTTGCGCCCTCCGAGGCGCTCAACGCCCTGCTCGTCTCGCGCGGCACGGCGCCCCCGCAGCTTCATTACGCCGACCTCGCGCCCTTCGATCCCGCGCGCCCCGCGCTCGAGCGCGCCGTGTGGCAGCAGGCGGAGCTCCGCCTCAAGTACGAGGGCTACATCAAGCGCCAGCTCCGGCAGGCGGAGGACTTCGCCCGGCTCGAGCAGCGCCTCCTGCCCCCGGCGCTCGACTACGACGCGGTGGCGGGGCTTCGGCTCGAGGCGCGGGAGAAGCTCAAAAAGATCCGCCCGGTGAGCTTCGGTCAGGCCAGCCGCATCTCCGGCGTCTCCCCGGCGGACGTGTCGGTGCTGATGATCTACTGCGAGAAGGAAAGAAACGAATCGTGAAGAGTGAAGACTGAAGCGTTATGGAGTCCCCTCCGGGGACGTATTCTAAGACTCTTTGTTATTCACCATTCACTGCCAAAAGGTGTTATTGCATGAAAATCGTCCTTGGTTTTTCCGGCGGGGTGGACTCCGCCGTCTGCGCCGCGCTTCTGCGGCAGCAGGGCTGCGAGGTGCACGGCCTGTATCTCGATAACGCGGGGGAGGCCGCCCTCGCCGACGCGCTGGGCGCGGCGGAATATATTGGCATCCCGCTCACGGTGCTGGACGTGAAGCGGGAGCTGGAGGAGAAGGTCTGCCGCCCCTTTACGGAAGCTTATCTCCGGGGCGAGACGCCGAACCCCTGCGTGCTCTGTAACCCCGCGATGAAGTTCAAAAACCTGCTCGCCCTCGCCGACGCCCTCGGCGCGGACGGCGTCGCCACCGGGCATTATGCCCGCGCGGAGGGCGGGGCGCTCTACAAGGGGCAGCCCTCCAACGACCAGAGCTACATGCTCTGCCGCCTGACGCGCGAACAGGTCTCCCGTCTGGTGCTGCCCCTGGGCGGCTATGAGAAAAAGCAGGTGCGCGCGATGGCGGAGGGCTTCGGCCTGCCTGTGGCGCACAAGCCGGACAGCATGGAGATTTGCTTCATCCCGGACAAGGACTATATCGGCTGGCTCTCCCGCCGCGCAGAGCTTCCGCCCCCGGGGGACTTCGTGTTCCATGGGGAAATCGTGGGGCGGCACGAGGGCATCCACCGCTATACCGTGGGGCAGCGCCGCCCTGGGCTTTACGACGGGCGCAAGCTCTACGTCTCCCGCATCGACGCGGCGCAAAACCGCATCGAGCTTGCGCTGTGGGAGGAGCTTTTCAAGACGGAGGTCCTCGCGCGGGACTTCAACTGGCTCATCGACCCGCCGACGGCGCCGATTCGCGCCACGGTGCGCGTGCGGCACACCAAATGGGAAAACCCGCCCTGCCAAGCGCGCATCGAGGGCGACCGGGTGCGCATCCTCTGCGAAAGCCCCGTGCGCGCCCCGGCGGCCGGGCAGTCGGCGGTGCTCTACGACGGCGACCGCCTCCTCGGCGGCGGCTTTATCGTGAACGAAGACGCCGCGCGTCAGAACGATTGACGCGGCCAGCCGAATGTGCTACAATACAGGCAGCCCAAACGGACAATATCTTTATAAAAAGGAGCGCGACCATGGATTTCAGAACTCTGACCGTCAAGGAAGCCTTTGACAACCCCGTCGTCAAGAAGATCATTCTCGACGCCGCCCCCAGCCTCGCCAAGTACCCCATCAAGCTCTTCAACAAGAAGACCTGCGGCGAAATCTTCGACCTCGTCGTGAGCAAGAAGCTCGTCCCCGAGGACGTCGCCAAAAAGATCGAAGCCGCCATCAACGCCCTTTGATAAAACAGGAGCTGTGAAAAACTTCGTTTTTCGCAGCTCCTGTTTTATCAGTTTTCAGTTTTTATCAAGTTAAGGCAGCAAGGGTGCTTATCCTTGGCTCCCCCTCCGGGGGCGCTGTCGCCGCCTGCGGCGGTGACTGAAGGGGCGTTTCTCCGCCCTATCGGCCTTCGGCCACTTCCCCCTGAGGGGGAAGCACAAGGCCAAGTGAAAACCGAAAACTACTTCGGGGATTTGAAAATTCAAATCCCCGAAGCTTCTCACTCCACGGAGATCATGTAATAGTACACGGGCTGGCCGCCGTTTACGACGCTCACCTCGGCGTCGGGGAAGCTCTCGCGGATGGTTTCCGCCGCGCTCTCGGCCTCGGCCTCGTTCACGTCCTCGCCGTAGTAGACGGTGATGAACTCGGGGCTGAACTGCTCCACCGCGTTGGAGAGCTCGCCGAAGACCATGTTGGTGTCCACGTAGCTTCCGATCAGGGAGCCGTCGAGCAGGGCGAGGTATTCGCCCGCATGGATGGAGTGCCCGTCAAAGTCGGAATCGCGCGCGGCGTAGGTGACCATCGCGGTGTGCACGCTGCCGATGGCCTCCCCCATCGCGCCGACCAGGCTCTCCTCGCTCTCGTCGGGGGAGAAGTTCAGCATCGCGGAGACGCCCTGCGGCACGGTCTTGGTGGGCATGACGATGACGTGCTTTTCCGTCAGGGGGATGCACTGCTCGGCCGCCATGATGATGTTCTTGTTGTTCGGGAAGACGAAGACCGTGGAGGCGGGGGTGCGGTTGACGGCCTTGAGAATATCGTCGGTGGAGGGGTTCATGGTCTGCCCGCCGGTGACGACGCGATCCGCGCCCAGCTCCAGAAACAGCGCCTCCATGCCCTTGCCCGCGCAGACGGCGACCACGCCGAAGTCCTTCTCCGGCTCGGCGACGCCCTCCTCTTCCTCGCCGGCGACGGCGCTCGCGCTCTCCATGGCAGTCAACTCCTCGTCCACCGCCTCGAGATCGTCCGTGCTCTTGGCCTTCTGCCCCGCGAGCTGGTCGAGCGCTTGGAGCTGCATGTTCTCGATCTTCGCGATGTCCAGCGCACCGTACTTCTGGCTCTCGCTCAGCGCCGAGCCGGGGATGTCGGTATGCACGTGCACCTTGAAGATCTCGTCGTCGTCGCTGATGACCAGGGAATCGCCGATGCTGCCCAGATAGCGGCGCAGCGGCTCGAGATCCACGTCCGGCTTCTTTTTGCGCACGACATAAACGGTGTCGAAAATGTTGATTTTCGGCACGTCCACCTTGCCCTCGACGAAGACGGACTCCTCCTTGTAGGTGCGCACGGGAGCGGCCGCCTCAGAGCTCACCTCCCCGCGCAGGGAGGCAAGGATCGCCGTGAGGATGACCATATAGCCCTTGCCGCCGGCGTCGATGACCCCGGCCTTTTTCAGCACCGGGTTCTGGTTGACCGTGTCCTCCAGCGCCTCCTCGCCGCCCCGGATCGCCTCGACCAGCATCCCCTCGAGATCGGCGCCGCCCTTCGCGGCCTTGACCGCAGCGGCGGAGGCCAGGCGGGAGACGGTGAGGATCGTGCCCTCGGCGGGCTTCATGACGGCCTTGTAGGCGGCCTCCACACCGTCGTTCATCGCGCCGGCAAACTCCTCGGCGCCGGCGGTCTCGGTGCCCTTGAGGCGGCGGGCGATGCCGCGAAACAGCAGCGACAGGATGACGCCCGAGTTGCCGCGCGCCCCGCGCAGCATTGCGCCCGCCACGCAGTCCGCCGCGGAGGCGACGGTGTCAAAGCTCTTCTTGCGCAGCTCGACGGCGGCGTTGTTGATGGTCAGCCCCATGTTGGTGCCGGTGTCCCCATCCGGGACGGGAAAGACGTTTAAGTCGTTGATGGTCTGAATATTGGCATGCAGTGCCGCGTCCGCGCAGAGGATCATCTCTTTGAAGGCCGCGGCATCAATATAATCTCTCATGATCTAAAATACTCCGTTATATATAACATTTGTGAAACGCAGCTTTGCAGCGATTTATCCCAAAATGGAATCCACGTACACGTCCACAGCCTTCACCGGCACGCCGGTGGCCTTATTGAGCTTGTAGGCAACTTCCTTCATGATGCTGCGGCAGACGGCGGAAATGTTCACGCCCTGGTCCACGCCGATATGAAGCTCCAGGCTGATGCTGCCGTCCTCATTGTAATGCACTTCAACGCCCTTGGACATATTCTCTCTGCGCAGAAGCTGCAGCGGGCTGCTGCTCTGGCTGCGGCCGACCATGCCCTTGACGCCGAAGCAGCTTGTTGCCGCGTCGCCCGCAAGGTTCGAGAACACCTCGCCGGTGATCCGGATCCTGCCCATGTCGTTGACGATTTTTACCATATACGATACGCTCCTTTCTTCGCCGATGAAACCGCGCCGGAATAAGCCGCAGTTCTGATTTTATGATTATATACCACTTATTAAAAAAGTACAAGAAATATTTTGCGAATCGCTCCCTCCCGCCGTTTTTTGCGCCGCGCCGCATAAAAATTGAAAAAAAGATGAGAGCAAAAGGTTTACAAGTGACTGAAAAAATGATAAAATTAGCCTGTCCCATAGCGCGGTGCGGCTTACCGCATCGTACCGACGAATCTATAAGTTTGGAGAGTGAAGCTATCATGAGACACTTCAAAACGATGGACGGCAACAACGCCGCCGCCCATGTATCCTACGCATTCACCGAAGTCGCCGCGATCTACCCCATCACTCCGTCCAGCCCCATGGCCGACTACGTTGACCAGTGGGCCGCGCAGGGTCGCAAGAACATCTTCGGCTCTACCGTCAAGGTCCAGGAGATGCAGGCGGAATCCGGCGCGGCCGGCGCTGTGCACGGCTCGCTGAACGCCGGCGCCCTCACCACTACCTACACCGCCTCCCAGGGTCTGCTGCTGATGATCCCGAATATGTACAAGATCGCGGGCGAGCTGCTGCCCGGCGTGTTCCACGTCAGCGCCCGTCCCCTCGCGAGCCACACTTTGAACATCTTCGGCGACCACAGCGACGTGATGGCGTGTCGCCAGACGGGCTTTGCCATGCTGGCCGAGTCCAACGTCCAGGAGGTCATGGACCTCTCCCCCGTGGCGCACCTCGCCGCCATCAAGGGCCGCGTCCCCTTCCTGAACTTCTTTGACGGCTTCCGCACCTCCCACGAGCTGCAGAAGATCCAGGTCTGGGATTACGCCGACCTGGCCGAGATGGTCGATATGGACGCCGTCAAGGCCTTCCGCGACCGCGCGCTCAACTCCGAGCATCCCGTGATGCGCGGCTCCCACGAGAATGGCGACATCTTCTTCCAGAACCGCGAGGCCTCCAACAAGTACTACGACGCCGTTCCCGCCATCGTCGAGGAGTACATGGGCAAGATCAACGCCAAGCTCGGCACCGATTACCAGCTCTTCAACTACTACGGCGCTCCCGACGCCGACCGCGTCATCGTTGCGATGGGCTCCATCTGCGACGTGGCCGAGGAGGTCATCGACTACCTGACCGCCCAGGGCGAGAAGGTGGGTCTGGTGAAGGTGCGTCTGTTCCGTCCCTTCTGCCCCGATAAGCTGCTGGCCGCCATCCCCGCGACCGCGAAGAAGATCGCCGTGCTCGACCGTACCAAGGAGCCCGGCGCCCAGGGCGAGCCTCTCTATCTCGACGTTGTGACCGCGCTTGCCAACGCCGGCAAGACCGACGTGCAGGTCATCGGCGGCCGCTACGGCCTCGGCAGCAAGGACACGCCTCCCGCCTCCGTCTTCGCCGTGTACAACGAGCTGAAGAAGAGCGATATGAAGCGCATGTTCACCCTCGGCATCGTGGACGACGTGACCAACCTCTCCCTGCCCGAGGAGCACGCCCCCAACACCGCGGCGGAAGGCACCATCGAGTGCAAGTTCTGGGGTCTCGGCGGCGACGGCACCGTCGGCGCGAACAAGAACTCCATCAAGATCATCGGCGACCACACCGACTCACCGTCAGCCACCTGCGCTTCGGCGACAAGCCCATCAAGAGCCCGTACTACATCAACAAGGCCGACTTCGTGGCCTGCCACGTCCCCTCCTACATCACCAAGGGCTTCCCCATCGTGCGCGATGTCAAGCCCAACGGCGTTTTCCTCGTCAACTGCCAGTGGAGCTTTGAGGAGCTCGAGCACCACCTCGACGCCGCCTCCAAGCGCTACATCGCGAAGAACAACATCCAGCTCTACATGATCAACGCCATCGACCTTGCCAAGCAGATCGGCATGGGCAAGCGCACCAACACCATCCTGCAGAGCGCCTTCTTCTCCCTCGCGAAGGTCATGCCCGAAGCGGAAGCCATCCAGTACATGAAGGACGCCGCCCTGCACTCCTACCTCAAGAAGGGTCAGGACGTCGTTGACATGAACTACAAGGCCATCGACGCCGGCGCCACCGCCTACGTCAAGGTCGAGGTTCCCGCCGCCTGGGCCGACGCCAAGGACGAGAGCGTCGCCGAGCCCAAGCACGGCTTTGAAAAGACCGTCAAGATGGTCACCGAGATCCTCGATCCCGTGGACAAGATGGACGGCGACAGCCTGCCTGTCTCCAAGTTCGTCGCCCACGCCGACGGCACCTTCGAGCTCGGCGCCGCCGCCTACGAGAAGCGCGGCATCGCCGTCACCGTGCCCACCTGGTACGCCGACAAGTGCATCCAGTGCAACCAGTGCGCGTTCGTCTGCCCGCACGCCACCATCCGTCCCTTCGTTCTCAGCCCCGAGGAGGCCGCCGCTGCTCCCGAGCAGACCAAGCTCGCCGCCGTCAAGGGCATCAAGAACTACGCCGATTACAAGTTCGTCATGGCCGTGTCTCCTCTGGACTGTATGGGCTGCGGCGTCTGCGTGGGCGAGTGCCCGGCGCACGCCATCGAGATGGTTCCCATGGAGAGCCAGCTGCCCGAGCAGGAGGTCTTCAACTACATGGTCGAGAAGGTCGCGCCCAAGAACGATCTCTTCAAGGCCGACGTGGTGAAGTTCAGCCAGTTTGCCCAGCCCTACCTCGAGTTCTCCGGCTCCTGCGCCGGCTGCGCCGAGACCAGCTATGCCCGCGTCATCACCCAGCTCTTCGGCGACCACATGCTCATCTCCAACGCCACTGGCTGCTCCTCCATCTGGGGCGGTCCCGCGGCCACTTCTCCCTACACCGTCAACAAGGAAGGCAAGGGTCCCGCCTGGGCCAACTCCCTCTTTGAAGACAACGCCGAGCACGGTCTCGGCATGCACCTCGGCCAGAAGAAGATCCGTGACGATCTCAAGGCCAAGGTTCTCGAAATGATCGCTGCTCCCTCCTGCTGCGAGGAGCTGAAGGCTGCCGCCCAGGCCTGGCTCGACACCTATGACGACGGCAACCTCAACCAGGCGCCCACCAAGGCGCTCATCGCGGCTCTCGAGGAGAGCGTCACCGGCATCGACGACTGCATCGCCTTCCTCGGCTCCGACATGGGCAAGCAGATCTACGGCGACGCGCAGCCCGCTGCTCTCGCCGCCGCCGAGGCCGACAAGGCCAAGGGCATCGACGTCTGCACCTGCAAGGCCTGCAGACTGGCTGCCGACATTCTCAAGCAGAAGGATTACCTGAACAAGAAGTCCGTGTGGATCTTCGGCGGCGACGGCTGGGCCTTCGACATCGGCTACGGCGGTGTTGACCACGTTCTGGCCTCCGGCGAGGATGTCAACATCTTCGTGTTCAACACCGAGGTCTACTCCAACACCGGCGGACAGGCCTCCAAGGCTTCCAACATCGGCCAGGTGGCGCAGTTCGCCGCGGCCGGTAAGGAGCTCAAGTCCAAGAGCCTTGCCGAGATGGCCATGACCTACGGCTACGTCTACGTGGCGCAGATCGCCATGGGCGCGAACAAGGCCAAGGCGCTCAAGGCCATCGTTGAGGCCGAGGCGCACAAGGGTCCCTCCCTCATCATCGCTTATGCTCCCTGCGAGATGCACAGCATCAAGGGCGGCATGACCAACTGCCAGAAGGAAATGAACAAGGCTGTCGATTGCGGCTACTGGAACCTGTTCCGCTTCAATCCCTCCGCCGCTCAGCCCTTCACCCTTGACAGCAAGGCGCCCGCCGGCGGCTACCAGGAGTTCCTGATGAACGAGGCGCGTTACAGCCGTCTGACCCGCGAGTTCCCCGAGCGCGCCGAGCGCCTCTTCGCGGCCAACGAAGCCAACGCCAAGGATCGTTACGATCACCTCATGAAGCTCAAGGCTCTCTACGAGTAAGCCCCCTTCTCAAAAGCAAAGCCAATAGACAGCAATCCCACCGGGCAACCGGTGGGATTGTTTTTTTATGATCGTCTCAAAGCGACACCATCATTATTCTTTATTCACTTTTCATTATTCATTTTCTCCGGGGCAGCGCAGAACGACGACGCCCGGCTCCGTCTCCGCGACATCGAGCACGTTCGTATCGGCAAAGCGCGGATTCTCCATCCGCTCGGTGAAGTCCTCCACCGTGCCGATCTCGGCATAACCGAAGGTCGCGCCGCGATAGTGCATCGGCACCGTGACGCGCGCGCCGACGGCCCTGGCAAGCTTCGCCGCCGTCTGCGCGTCGATGGTATAGTGCCCGCCGACGGGGATGAGCAGAAGGTCGGGCTTTCCCAGTCTCTCAAGCTGCTCCTGCGAGAGCATATGCCCCAGGTCGCCGAGATGCGCCACGCGCAGCCCCTCCGCCTTGACGATATGGATCACGTTCTTCCCACGCAGGCTCCCGCGCTTTTCGTCGTGGAAGCAGGGGATGCGCTCGACCGTGAAGCCCGGCGTCCTCCCGCTCAGGGTCACGGCCTCGGCATAGCCGTGGTCGCGGTGGTAATGGCTGCACAGCACCGCGTCCGCTTGGAGGCGCGGCAGGCGCAGCCCGGGGACGCTCCCCGGCGCATAGGGGTCGAAGACCGCCGTCCCTTCGGTGCTCACAAGCTCAAAGCAGGAATGTCCGTGCCAAATCAGTTTCATACGCTCCTCCTTTTCAGCAGATAGTAGTCCTGGCTCACAGATTCAAACTGATAAATATCCGTCTCCTGCGCGACGATCTCATAGTGCTCAAGCACCCAGTCCGGCGGCTCGGCGGTCATGAGGAGAAAGGCCGTGCGCTCCTCGCGCACGTAGGCCGCCGTCTCCTCCTCCATCTCCGGCAGGTCGAGGTTGAGGTGGCAGAAATACTTCACCTGCGGCACCCAGCCCGTCACGGTGTAGAGCCCCGCGTCCAGCGCGCCGTAGTTTAGGAGGCTCTGCTCCTCCGCCCCGGCGATGATCGCGGCGAAGTGCGTGTACCACGCATCTTCCTTCCGATAGTCGGCGTAGAAGCTGTTGATCGAGTGCCGCCGGGCGAAAAGCCCCGCGCCCGCGAGCACGCAGAGGCAGAGCGGCACCAGCGCCGCGCGCCGCAGCGCGCCCGGCAGGCGCAGGCGTGCCAGCCCCGTCTCGAGCAGCCGCGCCGCCGCGAGCGCGCCGGGGACGGCCAGCGGCGCGTAGGCGTAGCCGTA
>CAJOFI010000047.1 GCA_905233595.1 uncultured Oscillospiraceae bacterium
TTGATGCACTCGTCGATCATCTCGGAGGCAAGGCGGCGCTTGAGGTCAAAGTAATCCTCCTCCTTCACGCTCTCAAAGGGCTTGGAGGGCACCAGCGCCGTGATGGAGAGCTGGGTGTAGCCCTCGGGCAGGGTGGGGTTTGCGTGGTTTAAGCAGATGGTGGTGATGTAATTGTAGGGCTCGGTGAGGTTGGAGTAGTTGCGCCAGATCTCGTTGGTGTCCATCGTGGTGCCGGAGAAGGTGGAGTAGTTGATAATGCCGTTGGATTCCGGGCTTCCCTCAATGACCATGATGACGGACACCGGTACCACGGAGAGCTTGCGGTTGTTGATCATCTTGATCGCGCCCGCGGGCACCTCGCTCAGCGGCTCGATCATCTGGGTGTAGACCTTGTTGGGGTAGGGGCCGGAGATGACGTAGTCGCAGCTGATCTCGTCGCCGCGCATCGTGCGCACGCCGCAGACCTTGCCGTCCTTGACGAGGATCTTCTCGACCTCCTGGTTGAACTCGTACTGCGCGCCGTTCTCCTCGCACCGCGCCTGGAGCTTCATGCTCATCTCGTGGCTGAAATTTCGGCAGACGTAGGAGCCGGTGAAGTAGTCGGCCATGAGGAAGGCGTAGATCGTGAAGGGCAGATCGTCCATGCGGTTGCCGACGTAGATCCAGTAGGGCGTGAGCATCTCCACGGCCTTTTTGGGCAGCTCGAAGGTGTTGATGACCTCGGTCGCGGTGTAGCCCACGGTCTTGACGAAGTCGGGGTGCTTTAAGAGCATCTGCACCTTGCTCATCGGCGTCACGGACAGGACGTTCATGCTGTCGTACACGCGGCGGCAGAGCAGCATCAGCTCGTGCACCTTCTCGTAGGTGCCGGGGCAGACCTCGTCGATCTCCTTGGCGACGGTCGTATAGCTGTCGTCATAGTCGGGGTGCAGCACCTTGTCGATGCCGGAGTTGGGCAGGGCGACGCGGTAGCACTCGGGCACGGGCAGCCAGTCGATGTCCACGCCCATGTCGTCGAAGAACTTGCCGACCTTGAGGCGCTTGCCGGGCTGGCCGATGGACATCATCTCGTGCAGCGTCGCCTCGATCTCGAAGCCGTTGCGCACGAAGTCGGTGGCGAGGCCGCCGGGCATGTTGTGCTTTTCGAGGATCAGGATGTCCTTCACGCCCCAGGCCTGCAACTGCAGGCAGGCGGACATCCCGGCCAGAGCGCCGCCGATGATGACGACGTCGTAATGGTCCTTGTAAAATTTCATCAAATCGTCCTTTCTGTTGGCTCCCCCCCTCTGGGGGAGCTGTCGCGAATGCGACTGAAGGGGAATGGGAAGGTGAGCGCGAAGAAGCCCCTATCGGCCTTTTGCCATTCTCTCTACGGGACAAGCGCGCGAAATGAGGGGCGAAGGTTTCCTCCGCCCCTCAAAGAAAACAGTCTCAGAAGAAGCGCTCCACCAGCTCGCGGGAGTATTCGGCGGTCTCGTCCATGTCGCCGAAGCTCATGACCTCACCGGCGTAGTAGGTGTCGTACTTGCCCTGCATGGCCTCGACCTTGTCGTACCAGCCGGCGGCGTAGTCCTCGGTGAAGACGTGGGGGAAGTAGTAGACGGACCACTCGTTGATGACCTTCTCGGCGGGGTTCTTCATGATCTTGAGGTCGTCCTGCACCATCTGGCGGCACTCCTCGTAGGGGATCTCGCGGGAGTTCTTATGCTTGCGCAGGGCGTAGGTGGTGATGACCTGGTCGATCTGATCCTTCCAGCGGCGGTAATAGACCATCAGGTGGCCGAGCTTCTCCGGCTCCATGTTGTCAAAGACGTAGTAGGAGATCTCGGGGTGGTTCTCGGGCTTGGTGAGGAAGGCCTGCACGTCGTAGCGCTCGTAGTCGATCTTGGAGAAGAGCGCCTTCTCGTCCTCGCGGGCGTCAAAGTACTCGACCATGCCCTTCTGCCCGTCGGCGCGCTTGTTGGGGATGTAGAGCGGGGCGGTGACGATGATCTTGTCATACTCCTCGACCTGGCCGTTGACCGTGACGAAGACCTTGCCGTCCTTGCGCTCGACCTTCTCGATGGTGGAGTTGAGGCGGGCGGGGTGCTTGAGGTGGTCGTTGAGCTGCTCCCAGATGTACTGGGTGCCTTCCTTCCAGGTCCAGAGGTTGACCTTGACGAAGTTCATGCAGGTCTGGTAGTCCAGATACTTGAGGACGTAGGCCGCGGGGATCTCGTCAAAGTAGCCGTAGCCGAAGGAGGTGAAGGGCCCGATCCAGATCTTCTGCACCAGGGGGACGCCGTTCATCTCGCAGAACTGCTTGAAGGGCAGCGCCAGATCCTTGAGGTTGGGATTGACGCCCTCGACGCGCTCACGGCCGGGCGTGACGGCGTAGCCGTCGTAGCGACCCTCGGCGACGCCGCGGTGGCCGTTGAGGTCGTAGCCCTTGTACTTGGTCTCCAGCAGCTCGCCGAACTTCTTGAGCTGCCCCTTCATCTTGAGGAGCCAGGGGTTTCTGATGATGTTGCCGAGGGTGCGGGCGAAGGGCTCGATCACGTTGCCGTTTGCGTCCTTGTAGTTGCGGTTGAGCTGGGGGCCGTCGTGCGTGATGCCGCAAAACTCCTCCACGTCATGCACGGCGTAGTAGGAGGGCACGCCCATGATGGCGCCCATCTCGTAGCGCCTGCCGTTGTAGCGCGGGCTCCAGCACTTGCCGCCCACACGATCCTGGCGCTCGAGGATGCTGTAATTGTTGTAGCCCTTCTTCTCAAGGTACATACCGGCGGAGAGACCCGCGGGGCCGCCGCCGACGATGCAGATGCGAATGTTTTTATCCATGTCATTTCCTCCCTAAATATTCGTTGTATTCAGCGCGCAAAAACTGCCGCTTGCATTATACACCATATCTCTGCGGTTTTCACTATATAATTTGCGGCGTTTGTCAAAAATTTTACATATTTTTCACATCGCTCTTTTCAAGCGCGAGGGGATGTGTTATAGTAAACACAAATAGTATTTGCGTTTACTATATTAAAGGAGGGCGGCCTTTATGCGATTCGATTCATTTCGTGAGCTGCTGCTGCACTGGGCGCGGCAGATGCCGGACGCCCCGGCGCTGCGCGACGGAAACAAAACGCGCACATTCCGGGAGCTGTGGGAGGACGTGGACGCGCGCGCCAAAGCCCTGCGCGCCGAGAGGAGCCGCTGCGTCGGCATCCTCGCGGACGGGAGCCTCGGCTGCGTGGAGGAGATCCTCGCGGCGAACCTTGCGGGAAAGCAGCTCGTGCTGCTCGATGCCCTGGCGCCGGCGGGGCTTTTGAAGACCCTGATCCGCTATACCGATATCGACGCGCTCTGGGGGGACGAGGATCTCACGGAGGAGCTTGAAATCGCGCTCAACCAGCCCTGCGTGGAGGATGGGGCGGGGAAGCTGCTGTTCTTCACCTCCGGCACCACGGAGCAGGCCAAGGCCGTGGTGCTGACCGATCACTCCCTCTGCCAGAGCGCCTTCAACGGCTCGAGCAAGCTGTCCCTCGCGCCGGGGGACACGCTTCTGTGCCTGCTGCCGCTGGGGCACGTGTTCGGCTTCGTGTGCGGGCTGCTGTGGGGGCTCAACTGCGGCGCCTGCGTCGCGCTCGGGCGCGGGGCGCGGCATTATCTGGACGACTGCGCATATTACAAGCCCACGGCGGTCTCCGTGGTGCCGATGCTGCTGGGCTTCCTTTTGCAGCACGGCTGCGTGAACAAGGAGCTGCGGCTCATCCTCGTCGGCGCGGGGGACTGCCCGCCGGCACTCCTGAAGGCCGCCGCGCAGAGGGGCATCCGCGTGAGCTTCGGCTACGGCCTCACGGAGACGAGCTCCGGCGTCGCCATCAGCGTGGGGGGCGACCCCTATGCGATGGACGTCTGCCCGGACGACACGATCACCCTCGGCGAGGACGGGGAAATTTTGATCGAGGCGCCGACCTGCATGATGCAGGGCTACTACAAGCAGCCGGGGGCGACCTGGGAGGTGCTGCGCGACGGCGTGCTGCACACGGGCGACCTCGGGCGCTTTGACGCGGATGGCAGGCTTCACATCACGGGGCGCAAGAAGGACATCCTCGTGCTGCCGGACGGGACGAAGCTTTTTCTCCCCGAGTATGAGGCGCGGCTCATGACCGCCCTGGGGCATACCGAGCTTGCCGTGACCTTGAAGGACAATAAGCCGCTGCTCGTGTTCGTCGGCACGGCGGAGGAAAGCGCCCTGTGGGAGAAGCTGCAGGGGCTGATGCGCGAGCTGCCGAGAGGGCAGCAGCTTGCGGGCATCCTGATCACCGACGAGGCGCTGCCGCGCACCGCGACAGGCAAAATCAAACGCTGGGAGCTCCAGCAGAAAGTGGGTTGAAGGACATGACGAGACAGGAAGTTCTGGAAAAGACGAAAAAGGTGATCCGCGACTGCTTCCCCGATATGGACGTGGAGGCGATGGACGAGCAGACGATCATCAACACCGAGACCGCGATCGACTCGATGGGCTTCGTGCTGGTCATCTGCAAGCTGGAGGCGCTCTTTGACGTACGCATCCCCGAGCGGCAGTGGAACCGGCTCTCCACCCTGGGCGACGTGGTGGACGCCATCTACAAGCGCGTCGAGAAGGGATGAGCATTTACCGGGAGGAGCTTCTGCTCAGAAGCAAGGACGTGGACATGTTCCGCCGCCTGCGCACCTCGGAGCTGTTCAGGCTCCTGCAGGAGGCGTCCATCCGCCACACGGAGGCGCTGGGCATGGGGCGGGACAAGACCCTTGACAAGGGCGTTCTCTGGGTGCTGCTGCTGCAGCGCTCGGAGATCACGCGCATGCCGGAGTACGATGAGCGCGTCGTGCTCAAAAGCTGGCCGGGGAAGACCATGCACCTGCTCTTCCCGCGCTATTACCGGCTGGAGACCGCGCAGGGGGAGGAGCTACTCTCCGCGAGCGCGCTCTGGGGGCTTCTGGATCAGCAGACGCGCAAGATGGTCTTCCCCGAGCGCTATGGCGTTGCGATCGAGGGCGTCCAAACCGGGGAGGAGATCGCCCTGCCCTCCGCGCCGAGGCGACTGGAATGCACCGAAAGCCGGGAGTTCGCGGTGCCCTACAGCTACGTGGACATCAACGGGCACATGAACAACAGCCGCTATTTCGATCTCGCGGAGGACAGCATCCCCGCGGCAAGCGAGGGGCGCGCGCTGCGCCGCGTCCAGATCGAATACGTGAGCGAGGCGCGCTTTGGCGAGACCTTCACCGTCTCCTGGGGCGAGGAAAACGGCGAATACTACCTCCAGGGCGAGGGCGAGAGAACGGTTTTCCGAATGAGAATGGGATATTGAAAAAATCATGCTGCGAGAGGGTGTCATTTTCGCAGCATGATTTTTTTAGGTGTAACGCCCCGTGAAGAATTGCGCCTGCGCGCGCCCTCCGCGCCCGTTTTACCATCGCGGGGGGCGTCTTCTCCCGGCGGCAACGGCTTTGACCCCGTGATCCGATGATTCATCAAGCCTATCATATATCAAATTCTGACGGATTACAAGGAAAAAACGCATCCGATCACGGGAAACGATGGTTTACAAATGACCAGCGTATGCGTTTGTCGCGCGGCAGAATCCACGACAAACGCATGAGTGAACAATTTGTAAAAACGTGACCAATTGAGCTTGGCTCCCCCTCCGGGGGAGCTGTCGAGCGAGCTTGCGAGCGAGACTGA
>CAJOFI010000048.1:0-1917 GCA_905233595.1 uncultured Oscillospiraceae bacterium
CAGCGTCACAGAAATAGGAGAGGCTGCATTTTCTGCAGCGTGTTCACGATGGACATGGGGGCGAAATGGAGTGCATCTTCTTCCCCGCAGATGCACTTGCCGAGGTAACCGTATACCGCAGGCGCATCGGACGCGTCCAGTATCGCCAAAAGGTCCTGTATCTTCTCTGCGATGATATTGCCGTATTCCATACTATTCTCCTCCTGAGTTTTATTTTTGTCTACGGCATCATTATACACCCCTGCAAGACCGATCATTGGTACTTTGCAGCAAAACACGGGATCAAAAGAAACAGAACCTTTCGGGTAAAACAAAAAGAGCACGCCGACCGGGTCGGCGTGCATTTTAGCTTGGGAGCTTACTGAAAGATCTCAACGATGCTTCTGATCAGTTCGATCAGGCGTATTATGAAATCTGCGAGCCTGCGCAGGAAAGAAAGGATCGGATCGCTTTCGGCAGGTTCCTGCGTTTCGGCAAAGCCGCCCTCCGTGAGGGCGTTTGCCGCGGCGGCCTTGATGGCCTCGGAGGTGATGGACGCGCCGGAGATATTGTCCACCGCGAGGGAGTTTTCCGCGACGATGGCGGCGGGGAGCTGCTCGACGGCCATCGTGCCGATGCCCTCCGTCTCCTCATGGCTCACGACTGTGAGGCCGGAGATTGTGCTGCCGTCGGTGACGACCTCCACCGCAACGTCTGCGTTGCGCCCGGGGGCGGAACCGCTCAGCGTGACAGCGCCCTTGGGGGGCGCGCTTGCGACGGCGCTGGAGATCAGGCTGATAATCAGCACGGCCAGCAAAAACATGCCGCAGCTCG
The DNA here is from genome assembly GCA_905233595.1 of uncultured Oscillospiraceae bacterium. GTDB lineage: Bacteria > Bacillota > Clostridia > Oscillospirales > Oscillospiraceae > Limivicinus. Next base: position 814 of record CAJOFI010000048.1, read on the forward strand.
CGCCGATGATGTCCAGCAGCTTTTTGTTTTTCTTTTTCATTTCATCCTCCGTATACAAAATATTTTTCGGGTACATAACTAACTCTATCTTACAGGATTTGCAGCCGGATTGCAAGACGTAGTTTTCAGTTTTCAGAATTCAGTTTTCAGAAGAGCATCCGGGACACCACCTGTTTATAGAGCGTCTTCAATTACGTTCAGGCTGCCGTCCGTTTGCGTGGAGCCATGACCCGGCTGAGCTGCCCTAAAACTAAAAAAATCTCTGGCTATGAAAAACGCGGTTTTTCACAGCCAGAGGGGGTTTTTATCGAAGCGCCTTCATTTCGCGTTTTCTGCGGTACATGGCCTTGTCGGCGCGGCCGAAGACGTTTTCTACGCAGTCATCCTTCGCAGGGTCAAACAATGCGTAGCCGATCGCGGCGGAGACCTTCTCCCAGGGGGCGCCGGTGGCGGTCTCGAGCGCCTGGTTGAATTGCAGGATCAGGCTTTCGGCGCGGTCGTAGTCCTCGTTTTCGAGGATGACGGCGAACTCGTCCCCGCCGATGCGGAAGACCGGCGAATGCGCAAAGACCCTGCAAACCAGCGCACAGCACTCACGGATGGTGACGTTGCCCATCTCATGCCCGAAGGTATCGTTGATGCGCTTGAGGAAGTTCACGTCCACCACCGCGAAGCCGAAGCGCGCCTCGCCCTTTTGCAGCTCCAGCCTGAGGCGGCACAGCTCCTCCTCGTAAGCGTTGCGGTTGCGGATGCCGGTGAGCGCGTCCTTGCGCGCAAGGTCGGATTCGATGTGCACCTGCTCGCGCGTGTGGGTGAGCTCGTCCGTGGTCTCCACGAGGCTGCGCATGTAATCGTCCAGCTCGCGGATCATGCCGGCGGTCTGCCGGGAGAGAATGCCGAGCTCGTCCGCCCCGTCCTGCCGGATCTCCGCGGCGAGGTCCGCGCGCTTCTCCTGCGCGTAGCAGCCAACGGTATCCGAGAGGCGGCGGATCCTGACGATGTAGCGGCGGTCGATGAAAAGCAGCATCAGCGCGGTCGCAAGCAGCAGGATCAGCGTGATCGAGCCGAGCTGCTGCGCGGTATTCACGGCGATGGCGCGGTTGT
>CAJOFI010000048.1:1960-14210 GCA_905233595.1 uncultured Oscillospiraceae bacterium
CAGGCGTAAGTTTTGCCGTATTCGTTGTCAAAGCTGTCATAGCCGCTGGGCGCTTCGCCGCTCTCCCAGGCCTCCCAGAGCTTTTTGTGCGCCTCGGGCGCCTCGGGGTAGCTGTCGCCCAGCAGGAGAAGGCCGTCGTCCCGCAGCTCCCGCAGACCGTCGAGCATATAGCAGACCGTGAGATCCGCGCTGTTCGGGACAATATAATAGGTGTAGTTGAGGCCGAAGATCTCCCGCGCCTGCTCGAAGAGGAGCAGATAATGCTCGTGACAGGCGACGGCGTAAGCATTCTGCAGCGCCGGCTCCAGCGCGTCAAAGGCGACGTCCTGCCCAAGCACCGCGCCGGGGTGCGCGTCGGCGAAGAGGCGCTCGAAGTCCCTCCGGGCTTGCGCGGCGTCCTCCTGCGTGAAATCGGCGGGAACATCCATCTCGGCGGCGTGGTCGAGAAAATAGCGCTGATAGAGCGCGAAATCGTAAGCATCCTCCCCGACCAGCTCGCTCAGATAGGCGGAGATGCTCTGCATCGTGTGCTCCTGCTGCGCCTGGAAGATGCGGGTCTGGTTCGCGTAAGTGGTGAAGCCCGTGACCGTGAGCGTGATAAACGCGAAGGTCAGAAAGATGAGCGCAAATTTTACAAGCAGACTGTGTGATCTTTTCATTCGTTTCTCTTCTCAGATATCGGCAATGCTGATACCGATGATGATGCGGTTGCCGCCCGGCATGCGCGTGATCTTCATGTTCACGCCGACGGGGGCGCCGCTGTCGATCAGCCGGTAGGAGGCGGTGAAGACGCCCTGCTCCTCGAGGTGGCGCAGTACGCGCTCTCTGGAAAAGGCGGCGAGGAAGCCCTCCCGATCCGCGTCGTAAATGCGTCTGACGGTGTCGCGCCTTGCGGCTTCAAAGAAGTGCTCGCCGTGCCGCTCGACCGCGAGCTCCTCCTCCCCGGCCTCGGAGGAGTACTCGATGAAGCGATCCGTGTCGAGATCGACGACGTAGATGTTATAGTAGTCCGAGGCCAGCGCGCGGGCGATGTCGGCGTAAGTGGCGCTCTCGTCCGGGGCGCTGACGGAGAGCACCGCGATGGCGACGGCGCTGGCGCCGGTGACCGGGTTTTTCTCCAGGGGATTGATGAGCGCGTGCACGGTGCTGCCGTTTGCGAGCCGCCCGTCAAAGCTCACGCGGCTCCAGCTCTCGCAGCACTGGCGCACCCGGTTCATGAAAGCGGAATCCGGCCCGCAGGGATGCGCGGAGTAGCCCTCCGTCTGCGCGTTCAGATCGAAGCCGAACTGCTGCTTGAGGAAGCTGCGGTAGGCGTGGTTTGTGCGGATATAGCTGACCTCGTTCTCCCGAACCTCCATGATCCCGGCGGGCATGGTGTCGAAGGAATCCTTCGCGAGCGTCTTGTCCGCCACGATGGTGAGGTCATAGAGGTTGACGCGCCCGATGGCGGCGTAGTAGCCGGACTCCAGCGGGTTCTCCGTGCGGATGAGGGTGCCCTTTCTGCCGCGCTCCACGATCTCCTCAAAGGGGATGGGGCGGCTGTAATAGTAGCCCTGGAGCTTGCTGCAGCCGATCTCGCGCAGAAAATCGGCGGCCTCGGCGGTCTCCACACCCTCGCAGACCGTGTCGATCCCGAGGTCGATGGCCATGCGCACGAGGTCGGTGAGGATGATCTTGCTGTCCTTCCCCTCGCCGAAGCGCTTCATGAAGCGCATGTCGAACTTGATGAGGTCAAAGTGGATGTCCTGCAAAACGTCGAGCGAGGAGTAGCCGCTGCCGAAATCGTCCATCCAGACCTCAAAGCCCAGCGCCTGGAAGCGCTCGATCTGCTGCTTCATAAAGTCGAAGTCGCTGCCGATGACGCTCTCGGTGATCTCGATGGTGAGGCGGTCGCGTGCGATGCCCGCCTCGTCCACGCGGCGGCGGATCTCCTCGACCATGTCCAGCACGTCGAAGTCGGAGCCCGCCTTCTGCTGCGTCTTCATCTTCTCCAGGATCTCGTCGAGCACGTAGAGGTCGAGCCGGTAGATGAGCCGGGAGCTTTCCAGCACCGGGATGAAGGCGGCGGGGGAGAGCAGCCCCCGCGCGGGATCGACCCAGCGGGAGAGCGCCTCCATATCGCAGATATGGCCGTTGACCGTGCGGATGATGGGCTGATAGTAGACCTTGATCCAGTGCTCGGCGAGCGCGATGTCGAGGTACTTGGTGACGTAGCGGATCGCGTCGATCTCGCTGAGCATTTCGCCGTCGAAGCTGTAGTAGTCCGCCTCGAAGGCGCCGCGGTGCTTGTCGCAGGCGTACTTCGCCCGGTCGCAGGCGACGCTGACGCTGACCTCCTCGATACTGTCGCGGTAGATGCCCGCGCGCATGGGCAGGGAGTTTCCGCCGTTTGCGCTCTCGCAGGCGTGGATCACGGTCAGCAGCCGCTCCTCCAGCCCCGTCTCGCCGCAGACGGCGGCGAAGTGATCCTCGCTGTAACGGCAGATGCACTTCTCCCCGTAAGCGCGCAGGAGGGTCTGCCCGATCTCGCGCAGGAGCTTGTCGCCCTCGTCGAAGCCGTACTGGCGGTTGTAGTATTTCATGCCGATTAAATCGAAGTACAGCAGCACCGAGCCCTCGCCGTCCTCGCGCAGACGGCGGCGCTCCGCCTCGGCGAGCTTGAAGAAGCTGCGCATATTCGGAAGCCCCGTGAGCACGTCGGTGTTGATGCGCCGGTTGAGGTCGGCGATGTAGCTTCTGATCTGATCGCGCATGCGGATGAAGGCCTCGGTCAGCATGCCGATCTCGTCCCGGCTCTTGTAGCTGAGCGCGACGTCGTAATCCTCGTCGGCGAGGCGCTGCGCCGCAGCGGTCAGGCGCTGGAGCGGCTGGGTGATGAAGCGCATGGCGAGCATGAGGATGAAGGCGAAGGCGGCGATGACCCCCACGGTAATGAGCGCGATGACGCGGGTCTGCTGGATCCAGGAGGCGTTGATTTCCCGCACGGGGGCGGTGATGACGAGCTTCATGCCGTTTCGCAGCGTGGAGAAGGACATCTGCCGCTGCTCCCCGCCGGACCGGTAGCGGATCAGCGTGCCGCCGCTGTTCTGCTGGTACAAAAGCTCGCGCTGGACGTTCAGCGCCGAGAGCGCCGGAACGTCGCCCTGCTCCACCTGCGGGTGGTAGAGGATGTGCCCGTCCTGGTCGCAGAGACTGGCAAAGCCTGTGTCATAGACCCGCACGCTGCTGACCTGCTCGATGAGGGTGTCGAGCGGGATGTCCATGCCGAGCACGCCGATGAGCGCGCCGGTGCTGTAGATCGGGATCAGATAGGAGCAGGTCCACATCTCATCGAGGAAGTGCGCCGTATAGGGGCCGACCCAGGAGGGGCGGCCGCGCTGGATGGGCGTATAGTACCAGGTGGTGTGCGAAATATCGTTTGCATCGAGCGTGCGCGCGTCCAGCGGCTGCTGGGCGACGAAGCCCGCCTTGCCCACGCGGGAGTAGAAAAAGCCGTGCTCGACGGTGCTGATCTCGGGGCTGATGCAGTAGTAATAGGTGATGATGCCGTTGGTGTGGGTGGCGGCGCTCTCAAAGGTCTTGAGAACGTGCTCACAGTGGGCGCTGATGTAGGCGTCAAGCCGCGCCTGCTGCTCCTTCGTGCGTTCCCCCTTCGCGGAGGAGCCCGCCGCGCCGCATTCCACCAGCACCACGCTGTCGAGAGAGTCCACCGCCATGTTCGCCGCGAGGCTCACGGACTGCTCGATGCTCTCAAAATATTCGTCCAGCGTGCTGCGGGTGTTCTCGCCGATCAGGCGCATCATCTCCACCGAGCGGCGGTCGGTCTCCGCGTGGATGGCGGGAAAGCTCGCCGCGAAGATGGAGAGGATGGCTACGAAGACCGCGGCCACGCTGATAACCGTGATCTTGGAGCGGATGGAGGTTCTGTTCATAGCGTTCAAGCCTCATGGATCGACATATCGCGATAGCGGTTTATGACAGAGCCGTTCCAGGAGGACTGAATGCCCTCCAGGCGCTCGGAGACGACGTAAGTGTAGATCCTGGAAAAGAGCGGGATCCAGGCCGCGTCCTCCTGGACGATGATGCGCTCAAGCTCGCGGTACTCGGCGATGCGCGCCTCGGGATCCGCGATGGCGCGGGCGTCGCGCACGCGCTGCATGATCTCCTCGCGCGGGTAGCAGAGGCTGCGGAAGCGGGTGTTCTCGCGGCTGCCGAAGAAGGTGTAAAAGAAGTTGTCCGGGTCGTTGAAGTCCGCCGTCCAGGTGGCGGAATAGCAGGCGAGCGCCCCGCTCTTTCTCAGACGCATGAATTCGCTCTCGTGCAGGGTCTCGATCACGGTATGCACGCCGATCTCCTCCCACATCGCCGCCGCGAGACGCACCAGCGCCATCTCGCTCAGACTCGAGGCGGAGCTTGCCGAGAGCGTAAGCGTGAAGCCGTCGGCGTAGCCCGCGTCTGACAGGAGGCGCCGCGCCTCCTCGGCGTCGTAGGGAATCTCCGGCAGCTCGGGGTTGAAGCCGTACACGTCATGCGGCAGGATGCCGTTTTCGATCCAGCCGCGCCCGGTATAGGCCGCGTCGAGCAGCAGCGCGCGGTCGAGCGCAAGCTGCAGGGCTCTGCGCACGAGCACGTTGTTGAGCGGCGCGACGTCCTCGTTGAGGGCGATATAGGTGATGCTGATGCGGTGCACGGGGTAGAGCCGATCCTGGTAGATGTCCCCGTGCAGGAAGAACTCGGCGGCCTTGCCCACGTCGTCGAGGTTGAGAAGGTCAAGCTCCCCGCGCTCAAAGAGCATGCGGATCTCCTCCGCGTCGGTCTTGAAGAGCAGGTTTAAGCCCGCGCAGGCGGGCGCGCCCTGCCAGCAGTTCCGGTTTGCGGTGAGGACCATGCCCTTTCCCGGCTCCCAGCTCTCCAGAATGAAGGAGCCGGTGCCGATCGTCCAGGCGGCGTCCTGCCCGAAGCGATCCCCCGCGAGGGAGGTGGTCTGCTCGTCGAGAATGGAGGCGCCGGGCATGGACATACAGGCGAGAAAGGCCTCGAAGGGCTCCTCGAGCGTGATGACGAAGTCCAGATCGCTCAGCACCGTGAAGCCCGCGAGCGTCTGCGCCTCGCCCTTCTCCAGCGAAGCGCTCCCCGCGATCTTGTCCACGATGTCGCGGTTGCAGCTCTCGGGGTGGGTCAGAAGGCGCGTGAAGGTGTACAGCACGTCCGAGGCGGTCAGCGCCTCGCCGTTACTGAAGCGCACGCCCTCGCGCAGATGGAAGGTGTAGGAACGGCGATCCTCGGAGATCTCCCAGCGTTCGGCGAGCTCGGGCAGGATGACGGGCTCGCCGTCCGCGCCGCTCTCCATCCCCACGAGGCGGTTGAAGACGTTCTGCGCGATGGTATAGTGGATCGTCGTGCGCTGAAAGTCCACCGTGTCCGGTTCATCCTCGATGGCGACGAGATAGCGGGACGGATCGTTCTCCTCGCTCTGCGCATCGCCCGTCAGAGCATCGCCGCCGGAGGCGCAGGCGCAGAGCGACAGGGGCAACAGCGAGAGCGCAAGCAGGACGCAGAGCAATTTTCTCAGACGGTTTGACGGTTTCATCACGACATCTCCCTTTTGGGCATCTCAGAAAGCTCCGCCCCGCGCAAAGCCGGGCAGAAAGCTACTCTTCCATTTACATTATATTGAAATGTCAACCTCGCGTCAACTCGTTTTTTTGTGGAAAGTGCATTGACAAAAACGAAACGAGCCCCTGTATTGTAGCCGGGAGCACAGACGGCGCGGAAAGCCGCCGGATGTGATTGCCTACGCGGACAAAGCCAACGACCGTCTCCACAGAAAGTATGTCCGCATTACAACGCGCTCAAAGGCAAACATCGCAAAGACCGCTGTAGCCGGAGAACCGGCCTGCTTCGTTTGGGGCATGATGAATGGGAAGCTGAATTCTGAAAACTATAAACTGAGGATGTGAAAAGCTATGTTTTTCACATCCCCGTTTCATATTACGGAAGCTCCGCGATGACCTCGCATTCGAGCAGCACGTCCTTGGGAAGCCTTGCCACCTCCACGCAGGAGCGGGCGGGGTAGGGCTCGGTGAAGTACTGGGCGTAGATCGCGTTGATGGCGGCAAAATCGCCCATGTGCTGGATGAAAACGGTGGTCTTCACGGCATGGCTCAGATCGGTTCCGGCGGCATGAAGCAGGGCGGAGAGGTTTTTGAATACCTGGTGCGCCTGCGCCTCAAGCCCCATGGCGATCTCCCCGGTCTCGGGGATGATGGGGATCTGACCGGAGGTGAAGACCAGCTTCCCCACGATCTGCGCCTGGGCGTAAGGGCCGATGGCGGCGGGGGCTTTGTCGGTCGCGACGGTTTTCATATACGCGCTTCTCCCTTCTTATACAATATCCTGTTTCGGGCATCCCAAAGATCGATACGATCTCAGCGCAGCTTGTTCAGCGTCCCCTTCAGCACGCCGCGCGTGCCGCCCCTGTCGTCGGCCGCGCCGCTGCGGGCAAAGGCCAGCAGCACTACGAACAGCAGGTCAAGATTCTCCTCCCGCGTCCAGACGCGGTAAAAGCCCTGCACGGGGATGGCGGAGAGCGCCTTGTGCTGCGCAGCGTCCTCCTCGTGCGGGTACTGGCCGGTGCTCTCGGCGCGCGCGATCTCCACGCCGTCGCGGAAGATGCGGTAGCCGGTTCCGAGAAGCCGCCCGTTTCCGCTCTCAAGGCTCGTCTCCACGCGCACGCCGTTTTGATGCAGGTGCTTGAACACGTCCACGCCGTCGAACTCAAAGGTGTAGTGGTTGTCGATGAAGAAGGAGTTCCAGTCCGTCTCCTCCGCATGCCCGACGAGATGGGGCGTCGAGGTTCCCCGCGTGTGGTCGATGAAGTCGAAGCGGTAGGCGCTCAGCGCGGTGAGCCGGGTCATCTTCGCCTCGTAGAGCACGCGGCGGTCGGCGTCCTCGATGCGGTGGCCGACCTTCGCGGTGCCGAGATCGCTGAGGAAGTAGAGCTCACGCTCCTCGCCCTGCACGGAGGGGAGGTAGCCCGTCTGGCCGCGGCTCTCGCGCAGCTCCTGCAGCTCCTTCTGCCCCTTCTTGTCCTTGAACTCGCTGAAAAGCACGAAGGCGATGATCGCCGCGCTCACGCACATCAGATATACGCCGATGGCGCCTGAGCTGTGCACGACGCTGGGGTCGTTCGGGTCGTAGAGGATCTGGATGCTCTTTCCCACCTTGTAGGAGCCGCTGCCCACGTCAAGCTCACCGGTGTAGACGACGCCGTCCACCGTGTGCTCCACCGTGGGATAGTAGACGGTGCTGTCCTCGGTTTCTTCCTCCCGGACGGCGACGATCGTGGCGGTATTGCGCACGAAGCCCCTGGAGTGGAAAAACGTGAAATACACCCCGCCCGCCAGACAGACCGCCGCCACCAGCAGCGCCACAACGTTGAATTTCAGTCCTCGCAATGAGATCATAAATGCCTCCTTGTCAGCAAAAAAAGTGTGCACGTTTACGGTTAGGAACTGTGCAGAAATAAATTGTGCAAAGATGGCGTAGGATTTTTCGCCTGTAGCGAGGCGGAAAATCGCAGGAATACTTTGTGTATTTCAAGAAGTATACCATAATTATGGGTTAATCTGTCATGTTTTTTCGGTTGCCGCGCAAGCGGCGGGAAAAACGACTCAAATCATATATAGTTAACGAATTGAAAAATGAGTTTACTATAATAACGGCATTTGTGCCGTTATTATATCATACAGAGACGGAGGATTCCAGAGCTATTTTACAGCTTCCGCAGGGGGAGCGTGTCGAGCAGCGTGAGGCCGAGCCTGTCTGCGAGCGCTCTTGCGCGCTGCTCGCTCTCCCCGGCGATCAGCTCCTGCGGCCTGTGGGCGTCGCAGCCGAGGATCACGCTGTTTCCCTCCTCGGCGGCGATGCGCCAGAAGAATTCGCTGGGGTAGTGCCGCCCCTCGCGCAGACCCAGCAGATTGATCTCCAGCGGCGTCCGCGTGTCCCTGGCCTTGCGGCAGAGCGTTCGCATTTCCCGCTCGTACACCCGGCGCGAGCCGACGTAGCGGATCAGATCGGGGTGGGCGAAATAGGAAAAGAGCCCGGTGTCCAGCGCCTCGGCGGTTTGCGCGACGTAGCGCTCGAGCGTAGCGCGGTCGAGAAAGGCTCTGCCGGAATAGACGTCCCCGATCTCGTTTCCGAGATAGTGCTGCCCGAGCAGCATGTACTCCACGCCGTTTTCACGCAGAAGCTCCAGCAGGCGGGGGAAGTATTTCGGGTAGTATTCCGCCTCCACGCCGAGGTGCAGCTCGAGCCGATCCCGGTATTCCGAGGCGAGAGCGCGCACCGTACCGGCATAATCGGGCAGCTCCTCGGGCATCATGCGCATGGGGCGGTTGCGCGGCTCACTGTCGAAGTAGTCATAAGGCGTGTGGTCGGAAAAGCCAAGCAGCCTCAGCCCGGCCTCGAGCGCGGCCTCGACGTATTCGCGCTCCCGCCCGACGGCGTGGCCGCAGCGGTAAGTATGGGTATGGTAGTTTGCGATCATCTGCTCTCTCCGTTGTCCTTCGATTCAAAAAACAAAACAGCCCACCGTCGGTGAGCTGTTTTGATGGTGACCCGTACGGGACTCGAACCCATGTTACCGCCGTGAAAGGGCGGTGTCTTAACCACTTGACCAACGGGCCGAAAGAAAGGCGCAGCATAAATTGCAACACGCTGCGCCTTTTTGGTAGCGGCACCTGGATTCGAACCGGGGACACTGCGGGTATGAACCGCATGCTCTAGCCAACTGAGCTATGCCGCCAAATCAAGGGGTCTTACAGAACATTTAGGATTTTAACAGACAAAGCCCGACTTGTCAACAGTTATTTTTTATTTTTTCGTTTTTTGAAAAAATTGAAAAATAGGGCTTGCAATTGGCGGAAAGATGTGTTATCATAAGCAAGCTCTGGAGGGTTAGCTCAGCTGGTTAGAGCGTCCGCCTCACACGCGGAAGGTCGACGGTTCGAGTCCGCCACTCTCCACCATGAAAATTCGACGTGCTTCGGCACGTCGAATTTTCAGTTTGATTCGCCTTGCGGCGAGTGATAGCCGCTCCGCTGAGTGATATTCGCTGCGCGAGTGATATCGAATGTAGTCGCGCGAGGCGAAGCAATCACATATCGCGCTGCCGCAGGCATTGCACAGAAACGGAAAAGCACGCTGCGGCGTGTTTTTTTCACTAAGGAACTGTCACGAAATAATCTGTGCAATCTGGCTTGCCTTTTTCGCCTGTAGCTGCGTTGTCAAAGCTTGCAATACACAAAGTATTCCTGCGCTTTCTTATTCCGTGGCAGTTCCTAAAAACTCCTGCCCGGCGCTGCGCCCAGCTTTTTGTGCAAAAAACTTGAAATACACAAAGTATTCCTGCGTTTTTTGCCCTTCAAGCTGAGGCAAAAGCTCTCGGCGCATCAACAGACCCGAGTTTTTAGAGCTGCCCATAAGAAAGCAACTGCTTTGAAACAGAAAGAGGGGAGGGGCGGCGCATGACGCCGGGGGAACAGCTTCCGCCGCTCGTGGTGGAGGACATCGCGCGCTATTTCGGCTATCACTGGAAGCCGGGACTGATCGTGGACATCGTCTACCGCCGCCACGGCGTGCGCATTTCAAAAAGCTGCCTCAGGGCGCTTGCGGAGGGCAAGCCCTGCCCGAGCCGCTGCGCAGAGCGCTGCTGGGCGCAGGGCGCGGCGCCCGCCGTGCCGGAGCTGACGGTGAAGCGCAAAAAGCCGCTCCCGCAGAGCACGATCAACGACTACCTGCGGGAGAAGAGTTTTGAGTCGTGAGTTTTGAAATCCTTTACAACGCTAAGACTGTGACTCATTACCGTTCTCCTCAAAACTCAGCACTCAAAACTCAAAACTAAGGAACTGTGCAGAAATAAATTGTGCAAAGATGGCGTAGGATTTTTCGCCTGTAGCGAGGCGGAAAATCGCAGGAATACTTTGTGTATTTCAAGATCAAGTTATTTCGGAACAGTTCCTAAATGGAAGGGCTGTGAAAAACGAAGTTTTTCACAGCCCCCCCTTGCTGCTCAATCGTGCGGGCAGAGGGGCCGGTTCAGCCCTCGTCCGGCCAGTCGCAGCGGTAGGCGTTGCCGTATTTCACGCCCTCCAGTGTGTTGGCGCCCAGCAGATTCCCCTCCATATCATAGACGTAGACCATGATGGTGAAGGGAAGCTCGCTAACCAGGTCAACGTCCGACAGCGCCTGCTTTCCTCCGTCGCCGCCAAAATCAAAAACGAAATAGCTGTACAGGGAATATTCGCGGGTCTTGACCGGCTTATCCAGCGTGAAGCGGTTGAGATAGTCGTTCGGCCCCAGAAGACCGGTGGAGCCGATCGCGTTCCCCTCCGCGTCAAAGGCAGCAAGGACGATCTGACGGTCTGTTGAATGGTTTTCCAGCATGAAGAAGCTGAACTCCTGCACATTGTTCAGGTGGATCCGGTTCCCAATGAAGCCGTAGAGATCATCCATGCCGCGCAGAACGAACGGGGAACCGGCCTCGTCGTTGTTCGCGACAGCCTTCGCGTCCTCGCCGATCCCGACGACAGAGCTGCCAAACTGCTTCGTCAGGTGCTGATACGATTCGTCGCCGATCTGCCCGTGGGGGACGGCGGGCTTTGCCTCGGCCGTGTTTTCGCAGAACAGGGAGAGCGCCGTGGATACGTTCACAAAGCGGTAGTCGGTAAGCTTTGAGAAATCACTCTCGCACAGCACGCGCCGCTCCTCAAGCTCAACCTCATCGTCGTAATCGTTACGGCCGTCTCGCGGCTCCCCCACGTACCACCCGAGGCTCAGCCCGTCGTATTCGGCGGGGTAGCGGATACGGTCAACAATGTGGGTGTAATTATTACCGCTTCCGCCGTCTGCGTGCCAATAGATATCTCCGTCCCACTGAACGGTGAGTTTCCGGCTCACCGCATAGTCCTTCCCCGCAACGTCGATTTGCGTGATGGCGTATTCGAATTCATCGTCGCCCCTCGTTGTGCGCTCGGGAAGCGTCGTGCCCGTATAGCGGTCGAACAGTCCATACCGAGACTGCCCAAACTCTACTCCCCTTCCGTCGCCGTCGGCATCCGTATAGAGAAACTCCAGCCTCACTACCCCCTCGGAGACGATCGTGAGCGTCACGTAGCCCTCCTCGTCGGGCGGGGACTGCTCCAACGAGACGACAGCCAGACTCCCAAGGCAATTCTCCGGCACGAGAGAATCCCCTTCGTCGATTGCATACTGAAATCCAGGCTGATCGGAGGATAGCTTCATGGTGAAGGAAAGCCCATGCTCCTCCATGAAGGTTTTGGGCACCTCCGGGGTCGGCTCCGGACTCGGGGTCGGGCTTGGCTCCTCCGAAGGCGCCTCCGTGGGCGGCGCCTGGGTCGTTTGGGGGCTCGGCTCCGCCGTGCTCTCCGCCGGGGCGGCACCGCAGGCGCAAAGCGAGAGAACAAGCCCCATGAGGAGAAAGATCGCTGTCCATTTTTTCATTGCTCTGCCTCTCTTTCTTTTTTCTTTTGCCGCGCACGATCCGGACAATAAAAAAGTGCGCAGCCGAAGCCGCGCACGAAAAACGCACAGCTCCCATTGCTGCCACACAATTCTTTTCATTCCGTAACCTTGGGAATGCAAAAGTAGAGAGTGCGTTTTTGCCAAAGCAAAAACACATTCCCGCGGTTACGAACAATATAGAATTGTGTGGCACTCTCAGTTTACCACGTCAAGAAAAAGAAGGCAATCGTTTTTTTGGGATTTCCCGATTCTCCTCTAAAAACTGAAATCTTAAATCTAAAAAATGACCAAGGGGGCTGTGAAAAACGAAGTTTTTCACAGCCCCCCTTGGTCTTACGCATGTTTCTGTTTGCGGATCTGGATGTTGCGTTCGCGGTTGGCGATGAACTGGGGGAGCACCTTGGGGCGGTCGAAGTAGTCGATGCTCTCCTCGAAGGTGCGCTTCTTGAGGTGGATCGCGTCAAACTTGCAGCGGGTGGTACACACGCCGCAGCCGAGGCACTTGTTCGGATCGACGAAGGAGGAGCCGCAGCCGAGGCAGCGGGCGGTCTCCGCCTTGAGCTGCGCCTCGGTGAAGGTTCTGCGCTCGTCCTTGAAGCTCAGCGCCTTGCTCTCGTCCTTCGCGGGCACCTGGCGCGGCGCGGGGTCGGCGTGCTTCTTCACAGTGTCGAAGTTCACGTTCTCCATGTCGAAGGTGCGGTAAGTC
>CAJOFI010000049.1 GCA_905233595.1 uncultured Oscillospiraceae bacterium
CGCAGCCGCCTGCGATCCCAGCGTGCAGCCCGCTGCCTCCAAGGATGCCGATTACCCCTACACCGTCGCGGGCAAGCCCGGCACCGTGAAGAACCTCTCCGGCAAGACCTCCGCCGATTACTACAAGGGGCAGCCCAGCAAGAACGTGAACCTGACCTTCGCGGTCTCTCCCGGGCTTGCGAATCTGAGCGTCAAGAACGCCACCACCAAGGCCACGGTCGCCACGCTGACCGACGGCACCGATTACAGCTACTACCCCACGGGCGGCAGAGTGGAGATCTCCAAGAGCGCCGCCTTCCTCGAGAGCGTGCCCGCCGAGGCGCTGGTTCTGGCCTTCGATCTGACGGGCGGTGGCTACGTGGAGTTCCCGCTGAACGTCTGGGCGAACGTCACCTTCACCCCCTCCCGCTACTACAAGGGCAGCGGCATCGACGTGGTGTTTGACGTGACCGATCTCCCGCTGGACGTCATCATGGACACCACCGACTCCGACGCCGGTACTACGCTCAAGAGCGGCACCGACTACACCGTCTCCGGCAAGAAGATCACGCTTCCCGCCTCCTTCCTTGAGAAGCTCGAGGGCGGCAGCCACAACTTCTTCTTCAAGTACGGCATGGGCAGCCAGAACTATCGCCTGCGCTGCACCGTGGCGGTGCTGGTGGACTACCGCGTGTTCAAGGTCAACGACGTCTCCGTGACCGACGCGAACACCGCCACCGTTGACTGGTACACCAACAGCGGCAAGACCCTGAAGTTCCACGCCGACGGCCCCTACGAGAAGTTCGCGGGCGTCAAAATCGGCAACACCACGCTCAACGCGGGCAACTACAGCTTTGCGAAGATCGACGAGGGCACCGTTGTGACCATCAACGCGGGCTTCCTCAACACCCTCGCCAAGGGCAACTACCCTGTGACCCTGCTCTTCAAGGACGGCGAGGCCACCGCGCAGTTTGACGTGCACATCGGCTCGTCCAGCCCGAAGACCGGCGATGAGAACAACCTCGTCCTCTGGGCGGCGGTGATGCTCCTCTCCGGCGCCGCAGTCGCCGCGCTCCTGCCGAGGAAGAAGAAACAGTAATTCAGTTTCCAGTAAAGCGACTGTGTCATCCGGAGCGCAAGCGAAGGAGCTCATCCGGTAACGCGAAACCACGGGATTCTTTCCGCAGCCACCGCCTTCCTCTCTGAAAACTGAAAACTGAAAACTGAAAAGCACCGGCGGAAAAACTCCGCCGGTTCTTTTTTTGAGAAACTGTGAAAAAAGCCTTGGAATTGACGGTGAGACGCGGTATAATATATTCAGTATAGACAAAAGGAGATATGCGATATGGAACAGAGACTCATGCAACATATCCCCCGGGACGACATTTACCTCTTCAACATCGGCGAGGCGCGCAAGGCCTGGCTGGCCTTCGGCTGCGTCTATATCCCGGAACTGCAGATGCACCGCTTCCTCGTCTGGGCGCCCAACGCCAGGAGCGTGACCCTCGTGGGCGATTTCAACGACTGGGCCTGGGACGCGACCCCGATGGAACGGGTGGAGGGCGGCGTCTGGGCGGTGTTCCTGGACAACGTCTGGGACAGCCAGTGTTATAAATACTGCATCGAGGGCATCGACGGGCGGCGCTTTTTGAAGTCCGACCCCTTCGCCGCCTTCGCCCAGAACGGGATCGACAACGCCTCTCTCGTCTGGTCGGAGAAAGCCTTCCCCTGGACGGATACGAAATACCTCAGAAAGCGCGGCGCGCAGGATTTTGAGCAGACGCCCATGAGCATCTACGAGGTGCACCTCGGCTCCTGGAGGAACGTGGAGGGCGGAAAGACCTACGGCGGCCTCGCCCGCGCCCTCGCGGACTACTGCGTGGAGATGGGCTACACCCACGTGGAGCTGCTGCCCATCACGGAGTACCCCTACGACGAGTCCTGGGGCTAGCAGGTCACGGGCTACTACGCCCCCACCTCCCGCTACGGGAACCCCGAGGACTTCAAGTTCTTTGTCGATACGCTCCACGCCGCCGGGATCGGCGTGATCCTCGACTGGGTGCCGGCGCATTTCCCGAAGGACGCCCACGGTCTCGCCCAGTTCGACGGGACGCCGCTATTTGAGTGCAAGGAGCGGCGCATGGCAGAGCACCCGGAGTGGGGGACGCTGATCTTCGACTATGAGAGCAAGCAGGTGCAGAGCTTCCTCATCTCCTCGGCCTGCAAGTTCTTCGAGGTCTATCATATCGACGGCATCCGCGTGGACGCGGTCAGCTCCATGCTGTACTTAAACTATGGCCGCCGGGAGGGGGAGTTCACCCCGAACGAGGAGGGCGGCAGCACGAACCTGCACGCGCTGCGCTTCCTGCGCAAGCTCAATCGCACGGTACTGAGCGAGTACCCCGGCGTCGTCACCATCGCGGAGGAGGCGACCTCCTTCCCGCGCGTCACCGCCCCGGCCGAGCTCGGCGGCGTGGGCTTCAGCATGAAGTGGGACATGGGCTATATGCACGATACGCTGGATTATATGTCCATGGACCCCTATTTCCGCAGCTATCACCACGGCAAGCTCACCTTTTCGATGATGTACGCCTTCTGCTTCGTGCTGGCCTACTCCCACGACGAGGTGGTGCACGGCAAGTGCTCCATGATCGGGAAGATGTACGGCGAGTACGATCAGAAGTTCGCCTCCCTGCGCGTGCTCTACGGCTTCCAGTACGGGCACCCGGGGAAGAAGCTGAACTTCATGGGCAGCGAGTTCGGGCAGTTCATCGAGTGGAACTGGCGGCAGGAGCTCGACTGGCTGCTGCTGGGCTATATGCACGATACGCTGGATTATATGTCCATGGACCCCTATTTCCGCAGCTATCACCACGGCAAGCTCACCTTTTCGATGATGTACGCCTTCTACGCGGGGCGCAGCTCGGTCGCCTTCCTGCGCCGGGGCAGGAACCGGAAGAAGGGCGTCGTCTGCGTCTTCAACTTCACGCCCGTGCGTTACGACGGCTTCGTCTTCGGCCTGCCCGCGCCGGGGAGCCTGCGGGAGATTTTGAACAGCGACGATGAGCAGTACGGCGGCGAGGGCGTTTTGAACGAGGGCTTGATCCGCAGCCGCAAGGAAGGCTTTCTCGGCATGCCCGCCTCGGCCGCGATCACGCTGCCGCCCATGAGCGCCGTGTTCTTTGAATTCAAAGAGACCGTGCCGAGAACAAGAAAAAAGACCGCCGATGGAGAGGAAAAAGGAAAATGAAGAGGGAATTTCGTGATATTCTGAGGAGCAAGGGCAGGCAGGCGCTCCCCACGGTGCTGATGGCGGCGGCGGAATGCGCCCCGCTTGCCAAGATCGGCGGCCTTGCCGACGTGGTGGGGACGCTGCCCAAAGCCCTGCAGGCGCTGGGCTTCGACGCGCGCGTCATCATGCCCTACCACCGCTGCATCAAAAACAAGTACGCCGACCGGGTGGAGCATCTGTTCTATTTCTACGTGCAGCTCGGCTGGCGGCGCGAGTACGCCGGGATCGAGAAGCTGGAGCTTGACGGCGTCACGGTCTACCTCGTGGATAACGAGCACTATTTCGGCGACCGCATCTACTGGGGCGGCGAGGGTGAGATCGAGCAGTACGCCTTTTTCAGCCGCGCGGTGATGGACGCGCTGCCGAATCTCGACTTCACGCCCGAGGTCATCCACTGCAACGACTGGCACACCGCGATGCTGCCCATGCTGGGCAAGACCCAGTACCCCGGCTGTATGCAGGAGCGGCTCCGCTACGTGCTGACCATCCACAACATCGCCTTCCAGGGCAAGCTCAGCTTTGCCTTCGCCAAGGATCTGCTGGGCATCCCCGACCGCTATCTCACGGGCGAGTACATGGAGCAGGGGGGCTGCGCAAGCTTTTTGAAGGCGGGCTGCGTCTTTGCCGACCGCA
This sequence comes from uncultured Oscillospiraceae bacterium, assembly GCA_905233595.1. Lineage (GTDB taxonomy): Bacteria > Bacillota > Clostridia > Oscillospirales > Oscillospiraceae > Limivicinus. Next base: position 3,905 of record CAJOFI010000049.1, read on the forward strand.
TCAACACCGTGAGCCCCAGCTACGCCCGCGAGATCATGACCGACTACTACGGCGAGGGGCTGGAGGACGTTCTCAACGCCCGCGCCTCCGACGTGTCCGGGATCGTCAACGGCATCGACAAGGACTTCTTCAACCCCCGCAAGGACCCGCGCATCCCCGCCCACTTCGACCGCGTCCACCGCAGGGGCAAGGCCGTCTGCAAGGCCGCGCTGCAGGAGCAGATGGGGCTGCACGTCGATCCCGAGGTGCCCATCTTCGCCATGGTCACCCGTATGACCGAGCAGAAGGGCTTCGACCTCGTGGCCTGCGTGCTGGACGATCTCATGGGGCGCGAGGAGATGCAGTTCATGCTCCTCGGCAGCGGGGAGGAGCGCTTTGAAAACTTCATGCGCGCCGCGGAGTACCGCTACAAGGGGCGCGTCTGCTCCTACATCGGCTACAACGAGGAGCTGGCAAACCTCATTTACGCCGGCAGCGACTTCTATCTCATGCCCTCGCGCTTCGAGCCCTGCGGCTTGAGCCAGATGATCGCCATGCGCTACGGCACCATCCCCATCGTGCGCGAGACCGGGGGCCTGCGCGACACGGTCATGCCCTTCAACCGCTACACCGGCGAGGGCACGGGCTTTTGCTTTGCCAACTACGACGCCTGGGAGATGCGCGACGCGATGCGCGCGGCGCTGAGCTGCTATAAGAACAAGGAGGTCATGGACAGCCTGATCCAGAACGCCATGAAGGCGGATTTCGGCTTTGAACGCTCCGCGGAAGAATATGCGAGGCTGTATTTATGCATGCTGTGAGAAGACGCTCCGTGTGGGAGGGCGCCTACACGGGGAAATTCACGGTCTGGTTCGGCGGCAGCTACGAGGAGAAGTGGACGGATGATTTCACCCTCTCCGTCGTCTACCGCGACCGCCGTCCCGTGACCGCCGCCTGGGGCGAGGGCTATTGGGAGCCGGTCGGCGGGGACGACGTGATCTCCCAGATCCTGCGGGAGCCGCATTGCCCCGCCATGTTCACGCAGTATTTCCAGGCGGCCGCCTCCGTGTACGCGGCGGCGCGCTCCTGCGTAGAGAGCGGGGTGCCCATCTCCGACCTGTCCGAGCGCTTCTACGATCACGATAACCCCCTCGCCGCGCCCGAGCTGATGCGCCTTCTGATGGACGACTGCGGCTTCTCCCTGCAGGACGCCTACCAGGTCACGGCGCGCTGCTGCGGCGACCTGCGCGCGACCGGCATCGAGCTTGCGCGCATGTACGGCATCCAGCCGCGCACCGCCCACGTCATCAGCATCCTGCGCACCTGCGTGGGCAGCCTCATGGCGGCGCACGACGCCTGGGATGAGGACTACCGAAAGCCCCTCGGCGCAGTGCGCGAGGGGGAGGAGCTGACGCTGAGCCTGCGCATGATCAGCGGCAGGGCGAAGCGCGCCTTCCTGATCCTGCGGGGCGACAGCATGGGCGGCGAGTACCCCATGACGCCGACGAAAAACGGCTTCACCGTCACGATCCGCGCGCCCGGGGAGGCGGCGGCGCTCTGGTACTGCTTCCGCATCGAATCGGCGGACGCGGCGCACTGGCTCTGCCCCGACGGGAGCGGGCACCAGGGGCGGCTCTTCGGCTTCGAGGCCGAGGGCTTCCGGCTCACGGTGTATAAAAAGGACTTCGAGACCCCGGCCTGGTTCCGCCGCGCGGTCATGTACCAGATCTTCCCGGACCGCTTCGCCTTCTCCAACGACGGCACGGCCGAGCGCGGCATCGCCTACCACACGGCGCTCGGGCAGACCCCGGAGCTGCACGGCAGCCTCGAGGAGCCTGTGCGCTGGAGGCCGAGGCACTTTGAGCGCAATTACAGCCCCGACGATTTCTACGGCGGCACGCTCAGGGGCATCGAGCAGAAGCTGCCCTATCTCAAGGAGCTGGGCGTGAACTGCATCTACTTAAACCCCATCGTGGAGGCGCGCTCCAACCACCGCTACGACGCCTCGGATTACAGCCGGGTCGATCCCATCCTCGGCACGAACGAGGACTTCTCGCATCTGTGCGCGATGGCGGAGAAGCTTGGCATCCGCATCATGCTCGACGGCGTCTTCTCCCACACGGGGGCGGACAGCATCTACTTCAACCGCTACAACCACTATCCCAGCCTCGGCGCTTGCCAGGGCAGGGAATCGCCCTATTACGACTGGTACTTCTTCACGAGCTTCCCCCACGAGTACCGAAGCTGGTGGGGCTTCAAGGACTTGCCGGAGGTCGAGGAGCTAAACCCCGTCTGGCAGGATATGGTCGTCACCGGGCGGGACAGCATTGTCAAGACCTGGCTGCGCCGGGGCGCCGCCGGCTGGCGGCTGGACGTGGCCGATGAGCTGCCCGACGAGGTGCTGAGCCTGATCCGCGAGGCCTCCAAGCAGGAGAAGCCCGACGCGCCCATCCTCGGCGAGGTGTGGGAGGATCCGGTTTTGAAGGAGAGCTACGGCAGCCGCCGCAACTACGCCCTCGGCTACTCGCTCGACTCCGTGATGAACTATCCCTTCCGCTACGCGGTGCTGGACTTTGCCCACTGGCGCATCGACGCCTACCGCCTGCGGGACTTCCTGCGCAATCAGCAGATGAACTATCCGCAGCCGCTCTACTATTCGCTGATGAACCTTCTCGGCTCGCACGATACCGACCGCCTGCGCTCTGCCCTCGCCACGGACACCGTGATCCGCAGCCTTCGCCGGGAGGATCAGCTCCGCCTGCACTTTCCGCCCGAGAAGCTTCAGCGCGCGCTGGAGCTGGAGAAGCTCTGCGCCGCCATCCAGTTCACCGTCCCCGGCGTGCCGAGCGTCTATTACGGCGACGAGCAGGGCATGACCGGCGTGTGCGATCCCTTCAACCGCGCGCCCTTCCGCCTGGGCGACCGGGAGCTGCACGACTGCTACGCCGCCCTCGCCGCAAAACGCAACGCGTGTCCGGCGCTCAGCACCGGCTTTGCCCGCTTCATGGCGGCCTCGCCGGACGTGCTGCTGATCCTGCGCTGGATCGAGGACGGGAAGGACGCCTTCGGTCTGCCCGCCGAGGACGGGGCGTATCTCGCGGTCATCAACCGCTCCAACACCCCCGTCAGGTACACCGCCGACTGCTCGGGCGCGGGCAAGGGCTTTTACAGCGGCAGCATCGAAGCCTGCTCGGCGGAGATCGTCAAACTGTGAACTTTACAAAATATTCTTCCATTTTCCAATAAACTGTGTTATACTGTCTGCCCGAAAGGAAGTGAGATGCTTGCCGAAGCAGAAGGGCACCAAAAAAATCGCGGACAACCGCAAGGCTTTTCATGACTATTTCGTGCTCGAACGCTATGAGGCCGGGATCGAGCTTGCCGGAACGGAGGTCAAGAGCATCCGCGCGGGGCAGGTGAATCTGAAGGATTCCTACTGCACCATCAAGGATGGGGAGCTTTTCGTGCGCGCCATGCACGTCAGCCCCTATGAGCACGGGAACATCTTCAACAAAGACCCCGTGCGCCCCCGCAGGCTGCTGATGCACAAGCGGGAGATTTTGAAGCTCAACGCCCGCGTCATGCAGGACGGCGTGGCGCTGGTGCCGCTGTCGCTGTATTTCAAGGACAGCCGCGTGAAGGTGGAGCTGGGGCTCTGCAAGGGCAAGAAGCTCTACGATAAGCGCGACAGCGACGCCGAGCGGCAGTCCAGGCGCGACATTGACCGAATGATGAAAGAGAGGAACTACGAATGAGCAATCCTGTTGTCACCTTTGAAATGGAAAACGGCGATATCATCAAGGCCGAGCTCTATCCCGAGATCGCGCCGAACACCGTCAATAACTTCATCTCCCTCGTGTCCAAGGGCTTTTACGACGGCCTGATCTTCCACCGGGTCATCCCCGGCTTCATGATCCAGGGCGGCGACCCCAAGGGCAGCGGCACCGGCGGCCCCGGCTACTGCATCAAGGGCGAGTTCAATGCCAACCGCTTCCGCAACGACCTCAAGCATGACCGCGGCGTGCTGTCCATGGCGCGCACCATGGCGCCGAACTCCGCCGGGAGCCAGTTTTTCATCATGCACGAGGATTCTCCCCACCTCGACGGGCAGTATGCCGCCTTCGGCAAGGTCATCGAGGGCATCGAGGCCGTTGACCATATCTGCGACGCGCGCACGGATTACAACGACAGACCCAGAGTGCCCCAGGTCATGAAGCGTGTCACGGTGGACACCTTCGGCGTGGAGTACCCCGAGCCGGAGAAGTGCTGATCCTTTAGCTAGCGCCTGGGAATTAGCGGCTGGCAAAAAGCCGTGCCCCCCGGTGGGGGAAGCTCCCGCGTGGCGGGTGATGAGGGGCAAGCTTCCCTTCTGCACGGGCTGCAGGAAAAGCGGTGAGCCTCTCCCTCATCCGCCCCAGTGTGAGCACCGGGGCACCTTCCCCGCCGGGGGAAGGTCACCAACTCTTTTCGTAAACAAAAACGAAGCCCGGCGAAGCGGGTTCGTTTTTGAGAGGAAGACGGAGAGAGCAGAGCGTAGTTTTCGTGGCTCTTACGCAACCACGGAAACGGAGCGCCGCGAGCTT